>JBOHEL010000179.1:0-9062 GCA_050700995.1 Sciscionella sp.
CCAGCAGCCCGTACGCTGCGCGGTTGCAGCGCGGGTCCCCGATCTGGACCGCCTGCCACGGCAGCCGGGTGCCCGCTCCCCGCTCGATCTCGGCCCACACCTCGTCGTCGGTGATCGCCCGGAATTCTTCCCGCCACCGCCGCTCGTCGCCGACGTAGGCGGCGGGCTGGAAGGAGAACATCGCATACCCCAGGTGCTCGCAGTCACGGACGACGTCAGCCACCTGGTCCAGGTTCGCGGGGGTGACTGTCATATTGTGCGCGGCGTAGGTGCGCACGCCGTAGTCCCGGCGCAGCCGTCGCAGCTGCTCGCAGAACCGGGCGCGGTACGGGTTGAGGTCGCTCTCGCGTCGCGGGCGGGGGATGCCGCGACGGCCCCGCATCAGCGAGTCGAAGTGCGCGGCGAACGACACCCGCCGCAGCCGCGGGCGCCCGTCCGGCCCGAGCACGAGCCGTTTCAGGTAGTCGTCGTCCACATCGGCGTGGGTGAAGCTCATCGGCTCCCTCCCGTAGCGGCGCATGGCCAGCAACGCGGCCGCATGATCGTCCGGGTCGAGCAGGCTGACCTCCCCGCCGATGAGCTGGGCGTGCGCGTGCGGGCCGCGCTGCTCGCGCAGGTACGCCATCTGCTGTTCGATCTCGATCACGGTGTGGGCGCCGTCGGTACGGACCTTGTTCGCGTCGGCGCAGTGGTAACACGGCCGGCAGCTGAAGTCACAGCGCGGGAAGACACCGTGCGTGCCCTCGCAGCCGACTCCCTGCCTGCCCAGAGCCTGCGCCGGTGTCCGCACCGCCTCGGGCAGCTCGGCCCATCGCCGGGCCAGCACCGCGGCGGTCGCGGGGGCAACGGGCCTGGTGGCGAGCTCCAACCGCCGCCACGCCGCGCGTAACCGTGCCGCGATGCACTGAGCACCGTCGTATCGCATGTTCGCCCTCCCGGGTCACGGTCTCCACCGATAGAAACCCGGCGGCGCAGCAGCTAGCTTCCCACCGTGGGCTAGTGGATCTGCGGGCTGGTGGGGTTGTCTCGACCGGCCAGCACTCCGCGAGGCGCCTATCGCACAGCGGGAAGGTTCGCCAGCACCACTGGTGTTTCCTTGGGGGCACGTGAGTGGCGGTTATCCTGGGCGCGAGGTACTCCCACCTGCTGGCGCTCGGCGCGTACACCGCACGCGGCGGGCCAGAGGCGGCCCGGCGACCCCTGGAATCCCTCACACCGGCGGAAGCACCGGCCGGTAGCTGACAGGCGAGGAGGCGAGGATGCGGATAGGGTTGTGCGGCGGGCCCTACGCGAACCCGTACGCGCTGGCGGCGTTCGCCGACGACGCGCGAGCACGCGGCTGCCAGCGCCTGTTCTGCCTCGGCGATCTCGGCGGGTTCGGAGCGGAGATGGATCCGCTGTGGCCGATCCTGACCGGCGAGGCGATCGAGTGCATCGCAGGGAACTACGACGTGGCGCTGGCCCGCGGCGACACCGACTGCGGCTGCGGGTATCGCGATCCCCGCGACAACGCCTACGCCCAGCTGATCTACGACCACACCCGGCAGGCGACAAGTACGGAGTTCGCGAACTGGATGGGCACGCTTCCCACCGAGCATCGCGAGCGCGTCGGCGGGTGCGAGCTGCACCTGGTGCACGGCTCGCCGCTTGCGCTCAACGACTTCTGGTGGGCGTCGCTGCCCGACGACGAGCATCGCCTCCGGGTGCGGGCCAGCGGCGCCGACGTCGTCTGCTGCACCCATTCCGGAATCCCGTGGCAACGCCGCGTCGCCGGCACGCTGGTGGTCAACGTCGGCGTGATCGGCAAGCCTGCCAACGACGGCCGCTTGGAAGGCTGGTACGCGATTCTCGATATCGCCGACGGGCACGTGGCAGCCGAACTGGTACCGCTCGCCTACGACTGGGCCGCGCAGGCCGCCTCGATGCGCGCCGCGGGCATGCCCGCCGAGCTGGCCGAGACCATCGAGACCGGATGGTGGACCACCTGCCTGGAGATCCTGCCCCCTGCGGAACGCTCCCGGGGCCGGTTCCACCTCTACCGCAGCAGCATGCCCGAGGATTTCCGCCCGGCCACGGGCGGCTGGGGCGACGCAGAGCCGCCCACTCAGGACCATCGGCCCGTGATGCCGCTGTTCGGCAGCCCGTATTTCCCGACCAGGCTGTGGATCTACACCAACTTCCACTGCAACCTCGCCTGCGACTACTGTGCGGTCGCCTCGTCTCCGCGCGCCGCACCGCGCACCCTCGAACCCGAACGGTTCCGGGCACTGGTGGACGAGGCTGTCGCGGAAGGGTTCGGCGAGCTCTACCTCACCGGCGGCGAACCGTTCCTTCACCCGGACATCGCCGAGCTGATCGGCTACGCCGCGGACCGGTTGCCCACCGTCGTCCTCACCAACGGGATGCTCTTCCGTGGCAACCGCGGCCACACGCTCGAACGCCTCTCCGGGCACCGGAACCTGGTCCTCCAGACCTCGCTGGACGGTGCCCGCCCGGCCACCCACGACGCGCACCGAGGGCGCGGCACGTTCACCCGCACCCTCGACGGGATCCGGTTCGCCACCGAGCTCGGCCTCCCGTTACGCGTCGCCATGACCGAGACCCCCGAGAACACCGGCGAGGTACCCGCGGTGGCGAGGCTGCTTACCGGGCTCGGCGTCGGCGCCGACGCGTTCGCCGTGCGGCCGCTGCTGCACCGAGGATTCTCCGACGAGGGCATGGAAATCACCGACGGCACGACCGTCCCCGAGCTGACCGTCACCGCCGACGGCATGTACTGGCATCCGGCAGGCGCCGACTCGGCCAGCAGCCCGGACATGCACCTGACCGGCGCCGACACCCCGCTGTGGCGGGCTAAGCAGCTCATCACCGAGCGGTTCTTCATCGCCCGCATGGCCGACGGCACCCTCCCCACCCCCTACCGTTGCGCCATCTAGATCATCTTCGAGGAGCCGACCATGACCGACAACGCAGTGGCACATGTGGCGATCCTCGGTGCAGGCCCGGTGGGGATGGACGCCGCGCTGGCTTGCCTCGACGCCTGCTACGAGCCGGTAATCTATGAGGCCGAGCCGGTGGCCGCGGTCAACGTGCGCGCATGGGGCCACGTGCGGCTGTTCACCCCCTGGTCGATGAACCTCTCCGCCCGGATGCGTGCCCGACTGAGGGAGCGCAGCTGGCCGCCCGATCGGTGCCCCACAGGAGACGAGGTCGTCAACGAGGCGTTGGCACCGCTGGCTGCGACGCCGGAACTGGCGGGCAGGATCCGGTACCGCCATCGTGTCGCAGGGGTGGGACGCGCCGGGTTGCTCAAACACGAACACATCGGCACCCAGGCCCGTGCCGCCGCCCCGTTCCGCCTGTTGCTCGACACCCCACACGGTGAGCGCGTCGCCCACGCGTGGGCGGTCCTCGATTGCACCGGTACTTACACCCACCCCAACACCGTCGGCGACGGCGGCATCCCCGCGCCGGGCGAACGGAAGCTCGGCGAGCGGATCGTACGCACGCTGCCGCGCCTCGACGACCCGACCCGGTGGGCCGGGACGGTGCTGCTGGTCGGGGCGGGCAAGTCCGCGCAGACGGCGGCCAGGGAACTCGCCGCACTGCCCGATATCCAGCTCGAATGGGTCGTCCGGGATCCCCGTCCCGACTGGGGTGAGATCGACGGCGACATCCTGCCCAAGCGCCAGAAGTTGGTCGAGTCCTCGCGACAGCTCGCCGCCAGCGAAAATCCACGAGTCCGGGTGCACACGGGCACCGTCGTCGAGGCACTCGACGAACAGCGTCGGCGTGTCCTGGCGACGCTGGCGACTCCCGCTGGTCGGCGCACCCTGGTCGCCGACCGTGTGCTGGGGCTGACGGGCTACAGCGGTGACGCGAGCCTGTACCGCCAGCTGCAGGTACACGAGTGCTACGCCACTGGCGCCCCGATGAACCTGTCCGCCAGTTTGCTCGCCGCTGCGGGCGGTGACTGCCTGAACCAGCCTCCCACCGGCCCCGACGTGCTCCGTAACCCGGAGCCAGGTTTTCTCATTCTTGGCGCCAAATCGTACGGTCGGTTGCCCACGTTCCTGCTGCGGACCGGCTACCAACAGGTGGAGCAGGCCATGAGCTTGCTCCAGGCGGCCGCAACGGTACGCCCGAGCCTTGCATAGAAGTCGCGGTTGACGCGGTCTGCCGCCGCGACGGCGACGCGTTCGTTGCCCCCGCGCCCGGAAGTTAGGCATCCGCTGCGCTCCAGGTGTGACTGCACAGTGCACGATGCTTACGTTTATTGTAAGTTTCATGTCATCGAAGGCCATGCGAGTGTTCACGAACCTGGCCGAGCGCCGAGGCGGGTACTTTACCGTGGGGCAGGCCGCTCAAGCTGGCCTGTCCCACCGCGTGCTTAGCTATCACACGTCCGCCGGTGACCTGGAACGAGTCGGCCAGGGCCTCTACCGGTGGACGCCCTTCCCTGCGCACCGTTTCGGCGATGTCATCGCCGCCGTGCTCTGGGCAGGCGAGGGAGCCGCAGGCAGCCACTAGACCGCGCTGGCAGTGTATGGGCTCGCAGCCGCGATGCCCGCCGTCATCCACGTGACCACGCCACGCCGATTTCGTGGAAGACGCCCTGGCGTCGTCGTCCACCAGACCAGGCTTTCGGAGGCTGAGGTCAGGCCGTTCGACGACGTCCCTGTCACCACACCGACCCGCACGATCGTCGACGTGGCACGCGAATCCGACCCGTCGCTCGCACGCCAGGCGAGTATCGAGGCGCTCGAACAGGGCCTGCTCACCCGCCAACGCCTGGACGTCGCCGTGCGGTCGGCACCGGATGTGGACACGTTACGCACCGTCCTCGACCTCGACCCCAAGCTCACCACATGAAGCACTATTCGGCCCCGCTGCACTTCGACGCTCCCTGGAGACGCGGCTCAAGACCGGTGGCGAGCAGAGCGGACTCCTCTGGACCGGCTCTGGAAGTAGGCCGCCTTGCAACGCTTGCTAGCGCGCATCGCCGTGACGGCGCCGGAGGGCAGGTGGGCGCTCAAGGGCGGATTGGCGCTCAAGGGCGGATTGGCGATGCTCGCGCGCATTGGGGACCGCGGCAGTGTCACCGCCGACGCGGACACCACACGGCGCAGTGTCGCCCGCCAGCTCCAGGACACGGTGGAGGCAGCCGCTGAAGCCAACCTCGGTGATCATCTGGAGTTCTTCGTCGGTGAGGGAAGGCCGAAGATCCAGCTGCTATGGCATGCAGGGGCATGGGCGTGGCAATGACCCGGAACGTCGACGCCCAGTACCCTTCTGCCTGGTCGCGAACTACCAGGGAACAGAACGACACCCACCGAGGCAAATAAGCGGACATCGGCGACGCCACGAACTCATGCCACGAGTGCCGACACAGCCTGAAATGACTGCATTGATCAGCGCCAGCCAGCAAACAACTGCAGTTCAAAGGACCACAAGTGAAGTGCGCCTGAAGAGATTCGAACTCCCAACCTTCTGATCCGTAGGGAGCCGCCCTGCGCCGAAATGGGCCTCTACCTGCAACGATAACCACACCGTAGACCTCATCGATGGGTCATGGTCACTCTGTTTAGCCCCTCTTTGGGTCACGCGATGGGTCACGGCGGGGACGCCTCCGCCCAGGGGGTGGTGACTGAGTAGTTCTACCCACACCCACCTGGTGAGTTTTGCGGTTTCGCCACCCGTAGCGCGTCGGTCACACTACGATGAGAATCCGGGTCGCCGACAGCGGCGTATCGACGCATGGAAGGGGCAGCGTGGGCTACTCGACCATCCCGCAGGCTCTGCGGGCAGCGGGTAAGACCGCCGGTGATGCCGTCGAATCGCTGGGTGGCGCTGACTGCGGCAGCCCGTGTGAGGGGGTTGCCGCTGACCTGCCGGGCAGCACCGCCGCCAACGCGGCCAAGGCGTTCGCCGACACGTGGTCGAACGCTCTGAAGTCGTGGCGTGGCGACGCAGGCAAGCATGCGCAGGCGTTGACCGATGCCGCGTCGTCGTATCAGGGCACCGAGGAGAAGAACGAGCACAATCTCGCCGCGAGGGGGCCACGCTGAGGGTGGGATTGTCCGAGGTCAAACGGTGGAACCCCGATGATCTGCACGAGAAGGTCATGGCTATACGCAAGCGCCGCGATACGCTGGTGCACTCCGGGGAGGACTTCCGCAAGACCATGCCCGTTGACGGCTGGTCCGGAGACGCCGCCGACGCCGCCCAGGGCACGCACGAGAAACTCGTGGGCCAGCTCGACGAGTTGGCAACCTCGGCCAGCTACGTGATCAAGGGGATGGACGAGGCCTCCGACGCGATCCCACCCATACAACGTCAGATCGCCAACGCGGAGTCGCTGGCGCAGAAGTACGGCTACAAGATCGCCGACGACGGGGCTGTCACCGACACGTTCCCGCCCGGACAGGTACCGAAGGATCTGCATCCCGAGGACCGTGCCAACGCCGAGCGGGAGATCACCGACGAGGTCCACCAGGCGCTGCGCACCGCCACCGACATCGGCCACGATCTCACCGTGGTGTTCCAGCGCGCCCAGCGCGGCGACGTGCCCACCGGCACAGGCACCACCAGCGTCGCCGCAGCCTCCGCAGCAGGCACCGCAGCCATGGCCCTCACTGTGACGAAACCCCCGGCGTGCGCCGGCCCGCAACAGGTCGCCGACTGGTGGACGACCCTCTCGACAGCCGAACAGGACGCCATCGTTGCCAACACCCCGAACTGGATCGGCAACCTCAACGGTGTACCCGCCACAGCCCGGTCGAAGGCCAACATGAACCGTCTCCCCGCCATCGAGGGACGCCTCGGCAACGAGATCGCACAGTTGAAGAAGCAACTCGCCGACGCGCCGAGTGGCGGTGACTACCAGACCCGGTCGATCAATGCCGAGAACCCGCCGCAAGATACAGGCCGAGCTCAAGGACGCCGAAGCCAAGCTGAACGCCATGAAGTACCTGGGTAGCACGGTGACCAGCTCCCAGGGGCTACCTTCAGACCAGCGCTACTTCCTGCTCGGCGTGGACGGACACGGCCTTGGCACGTCGATCCTGGCTAAGGGCAACCCCGACACCGCGAAGAACATCGCCACCTTCGTACCCGGCACCGGCTCCAACCTCGCCGGCATCTCCGGCGGCAAGGTGAGGTCCGACCGCATGTTCCAGGCAGCGACTCGCGCGGGTTCCGGCGAGACATCTGTGATCACCTGGCAGGGCTACCATGCGCCGCAGAACATCCCGCAGGCGGCCAGCACGAGCTACGCCGACAACGGGAAGGCGGCGTTCGACAACTTCCAGCAGGGCCTCCGCGCGACGCACCAGGGTCCGCCATCACATGATGTGGCGATCGGCCACAGCTACGGCACCACCCTGATCGGGCACGCCGCCCGCGACGGGAACGTCGCCTCCAACGACCTGGTGTTCGTGGCCAGCCCCGGCGTCGGCGTCGACAGCGCCAGCCAACTGCACGTGGCGCCGGATCACGTGTACGCCACCGAGGCGACCAACGACATCATTCACGCCACCAACCCGACGATCCCAGGCACCAGACTCCCCCGCCCCGCCGACATCGCCATGCTCGGACCTGACCCCACGAACCCGACCTTCGGCGGGCAGACGTTCGACTCGGCACCGGGCGCTCCGGGTCCGTGGTACACGGGCGGGCTCAACGCCGAAGTGCACAGTCAGTACTGGGACCCGAAGAACCCAAGCCTGATCAACATGGCGGACATCATCGCCGGGAAGCAGCCAACTGCCCACTAATCAGGGATGGAGGACCATGTCGAGATCGCTGCGCCCAAGCAGTCGGATGATGGCTGCGTGCCTGCTGGCAGCGCTGATCACCGTCGCCGGGTGCGGTACCTCTCAGCCACAGAAGGTAGGAATGCAGAAGACCATCACGCTGGAGCAAGCCAGGCAACGGGTAAACAAGTACCTCGACGAGGCAGTGTCGGCGCTGCCCGGACATCCAACCGTGATCAAGAATGATCCCGGTGCCGGCGCCGACGACATGAACTGCGAGGACGAGCACGGGCAAAGCCTCGGCACATTCCAAGCCTCTAGTACCGAGCGCCTAGGCGGGCTCGACTCTGTGTCGAAGCAGACCGTGTTTGCGGCGATGCGCAAGTGGTGGTCGGCCAACGGCTTCGAGGTCGTCTCGGACAACGAGCAGCAGCCCCAGCACAGCTCCGTACTGACTCGCAACCGTGCTGGGTATGGAGTGACGCTGGAGCACAACGCACAGGGCGCGTTCTACTTGAGTGCCTCGTCTCCGTGCGTATGGCGCAACGGCACGCCAGAACCGACACCGTGATGTGAGGCATCAGGACGGCGCGTACCGCTAACGGCGCTATGCTGACTCCCTGATGCCCCAGTTCGATCGCAACAAGGACTTCGCCCGGCTCGCGGAACTGCTGGAACGGGAGTTCGCGGTTCGCAACATGTCGCTGAAACCCGGGGGTGCCCAGAACCTGCTGCACTCCCAAGCGGTGCCTGTGGAGACGGTACAGGAGGTGAGCCGGAATGCCGCTCCCCACCCGGGGCTGGCCGACACCAGTCGCCAGATGCAGGAGCCCGCCGACAATCTGCCGGTCGCGCCAGTACGCCGACACCCCTCTGTGGCGTGCCTCGAAGCCAAGACAGTCGGCCGCTGGCCGATCCGCTAGTGAGAAGCCGCTATGCGCGCAGCGATGCGTCGTCGAGCTTGAGCCCGATCACCCCTGCTAAACTGTCGAGGTCGACGTCGTAGGACAGCAGGACGGCACTCCGGCGCCACGCGACGGCGGCGATCATGCAGTCCAGCAGCCCACGTGGTGTGATTCCGGCCTGGCGACACCGTCGGTAGATGCGCACCGCCGCGTCGATGTCGGTAACCGAGTCGGAATGCAGCAGCTCGCAGCGCAGCAGCAGCCGCCGCAGGGCATCCTCGCGGGCCTGCGTGCGCGCCCCGGCCCGCAGCTCCATCATGACCGGCTCGGTCACCGCCAGGAGCTTCCCGTCCGCGATCAGCGTCGTCAGCCGCTCGTCTACCGCGCTGCCGATGGCCCGGTC
>JBOHEL010000180.1:0-9008 GCA_050700995.1 Sciscionella sp.
CCAGATACCGCGCGCCCGCAGGTCATCGACGATCTCGACCAGGTCGCCCACCTCGATGTCCGGCCATTCCCGCGCCAGCAGATCGGCGACTCCCGCCGCCGAGTTCGTCCGCAACCAGTCGTAGGCCCGTCGCAGCGCCCGGCAGAACCGCCAGGCGACGTCACTGTCCGTCAGTGTCTCGGGTAGCGCGTAGTACACGCTGTTGGGCATCGGCCCGCCGTCAACGTCATGGCGGGCGACGATCACCGCCCTGCCGGCGCGCTCCAGCAGCGCACCGTTCACCGCGTCGGTGATCAGCGCGTCGCCGTGGCCGCCGGTGAACAGCTCCAGCATCATCGGTCCGCTCAGGTCCCGTACCCAGCGCACCGTGGCCATGTCCATGCCCGCTTTGCGCATGAGGCCGGCGGTGTGCACGTACGGGGCGGTGCCGCCCGCGCCGGGTGCCAGCACGATCTTGTGCTCCAGCAGTGACCAGGCGAAGTCGGCAACGGGTTCGCGCATCAACACGACTTTCGGGTTGCGCGAGTTGAGCGCGGCGAACGGCACATAGTGCTGGCCGCGCCCGTAGTACATCGCGGGTACCCAGATCCCCCCAAGCGCCACCGTCGCGATGCCGTCGTGCAGGTCGGACAGCACCGTGGTCCAGTCCGCCGGCGCGCTGCGGTCGAAGTCCAACCCCTCGTCGGCGAAGTAGCCGTGCTCCCGGGCGATGTACTCGGGCAGGTAGTTGGGCCAGTGCGATGTCGCCGAGACGTGGAACCGATCCATCGGTCTTCCCTTCCCTCGCCGTTGTCTTCCACGGATCGTATACGAGAAAATCAGGACTTCATAGACCCACGAACGCAGGAAATGGGTCTGATCGGTGATCTAGACCCATTTCCCAGGCAGATTACGGTTGCCGCTCGCGGTTCAACTGTCCAGAATGACCCGGCCCCCTTGACGTATGCACGTAGGTCGTATACAAAGAGCGGCAGCTTCTATGAGGCGCATCACATCCCCCACTGCGCGCGGGTCGTGCAGCCACCCGGAGGAGGACGCTCGTGTCGAGTCCAATTGACAAAGCGTCGGCCGAGCAGCGCGGCAAGTACCGCAGCATCGCTGGCGCTCTAGACTCCCTCCCGCTCACGCGGGCTCAACTCTGGGTCATGGCGCTGGTCATGGCGGGCATGTTCTTCGACACCCTGCAGCAGGACGCTCCGGGGGCGATCGGCCCGCAACTGAAGGAAGCTCTCCACATCGGCAACACCGACCTGGTCACGATCAACACACTCACCGTGATCGGCGCGATCCTCGGCCGCCTCGTCGGTGGCTACCTGGCCGACCGCAAGGGCCGGCGGTTCTCGCTGAGCTTCAACCTGCTCATCTACACCGTGGGCGGCCTGCTCGGCGCCGTCGCACCCGACTTCGGCCTCATGCTGGTCAGCCGGTTCATCGTCGGTATTGGCATCGGTGGGGAATTCACCATCGGACTCACGCTGGTGTCCGAGATCGTTTCGACGAAGCGTCGAGGAACCGCCGTCGGTTCGATGGGCTTCGCGTCCGGCGGTATCGGCAACTTCGCGGCATACGGATTGTTCGTGCTCGTCCTCGGGCCGTTGAACAACGTCCTCGGTGGCGACCTGCTCTCCTGGCGGTGGCTGCTGGTCTTCCTCGCCATTCCTGCCCTTCTCGTCGTGTTCTACCGCCGATTCCTTCCCGAGTCGCCGCGTTTCCTGATCGACTCCGGCCGGGTGCACGACGCGAATCGCGCTCTCACCATCCTGGCGTCGGACGACATCCGCAAGCGGCCGACCGACGCCGAGATCATCCCGTTCCTCGACCCCGATTCCGCGGTCGAGGTCAAGCCACACGTGTCGCCGACCGAGATCTTCACGAAGCACCTGCTGCGGCGGACCACGGCCATCGGCATCGCCTCGTGGATGGCGTTCGGCGCGCAGACCACGCTGCTGGTACTACTGCCCAGCCTGCTGGTGTCCAAAGGCTACTCGGTGTCCAGCAGCCTGATCTTCACGTTGATCATGTACGCAGGCAGCATGTTCGGCGCGCTCGCGGCCGCCCTCGTCGCGGCAAGGCTGCCTCGACGTGCGACCACCGCCATCGCCGGTGTCCTCGGCTGCCTGTCCGCGATCGCGTTCGCCGAACTCGCCAACGGCGCGGCGGGCATCCTGGTCTACGGATCAATTTTCCAGTTCTTCTCACTGTTCCTGAATTCGACGCTCGCGCTCTGGTCACCGGAGCTCTACCCGACCCGGATCCGTGCACTGGGCTGCTCGACGGTCAACGGGGTCGGCAATGTCGCCGGTGCGGTGATGCCGTTCGCCGCCGTATTCATCTTCGACCACTTCGGTGTCGCAGGCGTCTTTCTCATGATCGCCGTGATGTACACGATCCTGGCGGTCTCCTCCCGCTTCGCCCCCGAGACGCTGGGCCAGCCGCTGGAGGTCATCAACGAGTTGGCTGAACAGGAACCCCTACCGGCCACTACCCCGGAGGCGACGACCACATGACACACGTTCACTCACCGAAGGGCGATACCAGATGAAGACACTGTCGGTCAGTGCGACCGCGCACGGCTCGAACTACCTGCCCGAATACGTGGCTCGCGAGCACAGCATCTTCGCCTGTCACGACCTCGATGTGCCCTACCACCCACGCAGCCCGTGGGACGGCGTGATGCACGATCTCGCGGACGGGTCGGCCGACGTGGCGTTGGGCGGGCTGTGGGTGCCTGCGATGTATGCAGGCAACGGACGCGACTTCGTCGCGTTCGCCCAACTCAACGATCGCTTCCCCATGACGATCGTGACCCGCGAACCGGTCGAGGACTTCACACTGTCCTGGCTGCTGGGCAAGACGGTTCTGGCACCTGGACAGGGCGGGGGCGCTCCTGGCGAGTTCACCCGCGGGCTGATGCGAGAGGCCGGACTGCAGCCCTACCAGGCCCGGTTCATCCACGACCTCTCGACGCCGATGTTCCGCGAACTGTTCGTGGCCGGTCTTGGTGACGCCATGATCGCCGACCTCGGCACCGCGACCGAACTCCAACGAGCCGGCACGGGCCACATCTCGTTCCGGCACGCGGCATCGGGTGGACGTATGCCCAACAGCGTCTACTACGTGCTGCGGGAACGCCTCGACGACCTGTTGCCCCGCCTGGTGCCGTTCGTGCGGTCGATCGACGAAGCGATGCGGCGACTACGCGACGGCACGGCAGGCGACCTCACGCCACTATTCGAGAAGGAGTGGCCCGACGCCGACCCGGATGTGCTCACCGAAGTCACCGGGCAACTCGTCGAGAACGGCACCTGGGCGGGCACCCGGCTGGATCGCGAACCGTGTGAGCGATGGACCTCGATCCTGCACACGGCCGGGTTGACCGTGTCCCACGTCACGTTCGAGTCCATCGTCGACACCAGGGCGTCCGATGCCGCCGTGGGGCACGACGCCTGACACCGGACCGACGGGTTGGGGATGTCTGGACCCGGTGTCCCCAACCCGTCGCCGTCCACCCAACAGCCAAAGGAGAGTTCCGTGACGTTCACGTTCGACGCGACGACGGTGCAGGAGTCGCTCGACCTGGGCAAGCTCATCGAGGCCGTCGAGCAACTGCACATCGAACTGGCCGCGGGTCTAGCCGTCCAACCACCCCGGCGCCCTCTGGCTGTTCCGGACAGTTCGGCGCTGATCATTCCGATGATCGCCGCGTCGACGATCAGCGACATCGTCTGTTTCAAACTGCTGATCGACAACCCCGACAACGACAAGGCGCGCCAGCGTTCGACGATCGTCGCGATGCGGATCGACACGGGCGAGTGCGTCGCGACCCTGCAGGGCGCGGTGGTGACCCAGTTGCGCACGGCGGCGGCCTCCGCCGTCGCCACCCGTGCGCTGGCCCGGTCCGACGCGCGGGTACTCGGCCTGGTCGGTGCGGGGTCGCTGGCGCAAAGCCACCTCCGTGCCATCGCCGCCATTCGCGATCTACGCGAAGTTGTGGTGTGGAACCGAACCCCGGAGAACGCCCGGCGGATCGTCGACGAGGCCGCCGCTCTGGGACTGCCGTGCGTGGTTGCGGGCGACGTCCGCACCCTCGTCGAGCAGAGCGACATCATCTGCACCCTGACACCCTCCCGAGAACCGATCGTGCACGGCTCCTGGCTGCGGCCCGGCCAGCACGTGAACGCGGTCGGCTCACCACCCCGCCCGGATCACCGCGAGATCGACTCGGAGGTGCTCCGCCGGGCCATCATCGTCGTGGACTCCCGTGACGTGGCGCTCGCCGAGTCGGGGGCTGTCGTCATGGCCGTCGAGGAGAACGCCATCTCAGCCGACGACGTGCGGCTCGAACTCGGCCACGTGCTGCTCGACGACACGTTCGAACGCTCGCCCGAACACATCACCCTGTTCAACTCGGTCGGCCTCCCGATCCAGGATCTCGCCGCCGTGACGGCACTGCTGGCCGCGACCCGCAACCCGATCGACTGAGTCCATCATGGACGAACAGGCCCGGACGTACGCTCAGTGCATGGCCGGTACACGGAAGGCGAACGACCCGCGACGGGACGTGATCGCCGACGAGTTGCGTGAGGAGATCATCTCCGGGCGCTTCAAGGCCGGCGAGCGACTGATCGAGGACGTTCTCGCCGAGGAGCACGGGGTCTCGCGGGTTCCGGTCCGGGAGGCGTTGCGCCGACTGGAGACCGAAGGCTTCGTCACCCTGACCCCGTACCGCGGCGCGACCGTCTCGACCGGGTCAGGGCGCGCGAGTCTGGAGCTGATGCAGGTGCGCCGCGGGCTGGAGGTGATGGCGGCACGACTCGCTGCGGAAACCCGCGGCGGTGAGGTGGCCGCCGCGTTGGGGACGGTGGTCGAACGCGGCCGGCAAGCGGCTCATTTCCACCAGGTCAAGGCGCTGCCACCGCTGATCATGGAGTTTCACGAGCTGGTCGCTCAAGCATCGGGCAACCACCAGCTCCAGCTCACCATCGACCGCGTACTGAAGCGCGTCTCCTGGGGATTCGAACTCGAACTGGAGGAGCGGATCGACTCCGCCTGGGCCGATCACGCCGCCATCGCCGCAGCGATCCTCAACAACTCGCCGATCCAGGCCGGTTACCTGATGGACGAGCACATCGCCAAAGACGAGCGGATCTACCAGCAGAAACTCGGCCACATCACCGAGTGACCCTTTCGAGGAGGTCACAGACATGTCAACGCGACTGCTTGTCGTCAACTGCAACGTCAGCGAGTCGATCACCAAGGTGATCGACTCGGCGGCCCGCGCTGCCGCCGGTCCCGCCACCGAGGTCGTCACCATCGCGCCGACCTGGGGCGTCGCGTCGGCCGAGGGCTACCTCGACGGACACCTCGCCTCGGTCGCGATGCTCGACGCCGTCCGTCACCACGAACACCCCTATGACGCGGTGGTCCTGGCGGGCTTCGGCGAACCGGGCCGCGAAGCGTTCCGCGAACTGCTCGACGTCCCGGTCGTCGACATCACCGACGCGGCGGCGCACCTGGCCCTCATGCTCGCCCCACGGTTCGGGGTGGTCACGAGCCTGCCGCGCGCCATCGTGCAGATCCAGGACAGCCTGCACGCCGCAGGCGTGGCCGCCAACTGCGTCGGAGTGCGGGCAGCCGACCTGCCGGTACTCAAGCTCGACACCATCGAGATCGGTCCGACGAGCCCACTGGTGGCGCAGGCGCGAAACCTGATGGAACAAGGCGCCGAAGCACTGGTCCTCGGCTGCGCCGGCCTGGCTGGCATGGACCGAGCACTGTCCGACCACCTCGACGTCCCTGTCATCGACCCGGTCGCGGCAGGCGTGGCGCTCGCCGAAGCACTGGTCCAGCTCAGGCTGTCCACCAGCAAGGCATGTACCTACGCGGCACCACGCGAGAAACCCCGACCCGGCTGGGACACGGACGTGGTGCCAGCCGGAAGGCGAACACAATGACGGGCCCACTGACCGGCTCATTCGCCGCAGAGGCTGACCGGCGACTTGCCGAAACCGACCACCTACTCACCACGGCCTACCCTGGCGACAATGGCTCCCGACAACCGGTGCACACGGTCTACATGCCCGCCGACCGTTTCACGGTGGGCACGATCAACGAGTGGGGCAGCGCGGCACTGCGAGCGGCGGACTCAGCAGGCGGCATCGATCAACTGGCCAAACTGGTCGGCGTATCCAACGCCGTAGTCGAGCCAACGGTTCGCAAACTGACACACGAACCGATCGAGGACCTCAGACTCGATTTCGAAGACGGATACGGCAACCGAGGCGACGCCATCGAGGACGCCGACGCCGCAGCAGCAGCACGCGCCGTCCACGCGGCGACCCAGACTGGCGCAGCACCACCATTCATCGGCATCCGCTTCAAATGCTTCGAAACACCCGCCCGCCGACGGGCCCTACGAACCCTGGAACTCTTCCTGCTCACCCTCGCCGACGCCGGAGAACTCCCCACCGGCCTGATGCTGACCCTGCCCAAGGTCAGCACACCCGACCAGGTCACAGTCATGGTCGAAGCGTGCGAAACCATGGAAACGGTCATCGGCCTGCGCCCAGGACAACTAACATTCGAAGTACAAATGGAAACCCCGCCGATGATTCTCGGCGCGGACGGCCGTTGCCCGATACCCGCGATGATTCACCACAGCAACGGCCGAATCAGCGGACTGCACTACGGCACGTACGACTATTCCGACTCGCTACAGATCGCAGCCCAGTACCAATCAATGGAACATCCCGCGGCCGACCACGCAAAAGTGATCATGCAGGTCGCGGCGGCAGGAACCGGAGTCCGACTGTCGGACGGCTCGACCAACATCCTGCCCATCGGCGACACCACACAACAAGAGGCGGCCTGGACCCTGCACGCCCGCCTGGTCCGCCGCTCACTGGAACGAGGCTTCTACCAAGGCTGGGACCTACACCCGGCCCAACTACCCACCCGCTACCTGGCTACCTACGCATTCTTCCGAGACGGCTTCACCAACGCCGCAACCCGACTACGCAACTACACCCAACAAGCGAACTCGAACGTCCTCGACGAACCAGCAACGGCCAGAGCCCTAGCCCGCGTCATCCACCGGGGTCTCACCGCGGGCGCGCTCAGCGCACAAGAGGTAGAAGCAGCCACAGAACTCTCAACATCGAAACTGTTCGACCTCGCCTACCCAACAAACCCCAACAAACACCCTCAACCCTCCCAGCGGCGAAAGATCCAGCTGACGACGGAAACACGCTGTATCAGGTAGTCTCCCCCTCAGGCCACGACACCGCTCGCTAAACGATCTCCCTAGCGACCAAGGATCTCTAGGGCATGTCCCGTGGATCCGCGGTCCTGCTGCCGGGGGGCCAGCGCGGCGACGGAGGAGATCCACTGGACACGCCCTAGTCGACAGCGACGAGTTGTTTGCCCCGCGTCTCGGGCAGGAACAGCAATGTGATCAGCGCGATGAGGTACCCGAAGGCGCCGAACGCGATCGCCCCGCCGAGGCCGATGGAGCCGGAAAGGTAACCGATCGCGGCCGGGAAGAAGGCGCCGAGCGCGCGACCGAAGTTGTAGCAGAACCCCTGTCCCGCTCCCCGTGCCCGCGTCGGGTAGAGCTCGGCGAGATAGGATCCGAAGCCGCTGAAGATACCCGAGGCGAAGAACCCGAGCGGGAATCCCAGAGCCAGCAGCAGGCTGTTCTCCCCGTTCGGGATCTGCGTGTACGCGACTATGAGAACCCCGCTGACGATGGAGAACAGCGCGAACGTCACGCGCCTTCCCAGCCAGTCATTGATATAGCCGCTCAGGACGTAACCGACGAAGGACCCGACGATCACCACAGCCAGGTAGCCGCCGGTACCGACCACGGTCAGCCCTCGCGCGTTCTTCAGGTATGCCGGCAGCCACGTGAAGATCGAGTAGTAGCCGCCCTGCACGCCCGTCGCCAACAATGCACCGAAGACCGTGGTTTTCAGCAAATCCTTCCGGAATATCTGCACGATCGTGGCGGTCCTGGCCGCCCGTGGCGCGTGTCCGGACGCCAGGCTGTCGCGGGTCTCGACGAACACCCGCGGCTCGTTCACGTCGCGCCGGACGTAGAGGATCAGCAAGGCGGGGAGGATGCCGACCCAGAACATCACCCGCCACGCGGTCCCGGGCGGTAGCAGGCTGAACAGGATCGTGTAGGCGACCACCGCGAGGCCCCAGCCCACGGCCCACGCGGACTGCACCGCGCCGAGGATACGGCCACGGTAGCGGGGCTGTGCGACCTCGGCGATCAGGATCGCCCCGGCCGCCCACTCACCACCGAAACCGAGCCCCAGCAGCGTGCGGAAGACCAGCAGCGTCGGGTAGTTCGGCGCCAGCCCGCACAGCAGCGTGAACACCGAGTACACCGCGATGGTGATCATCAGCGTGCGAACCCGGCCGATCCGGTCCGCCAGGATCCCCGCGAGCACACCGCCGAGGGCCGAGACCACGAGCGTGGTGGTCGCGATCCATCCCGCCTGCGACTTCGACAGCGCGAAGCTCGTGGCTATCGCGGTCAGGGTCAGCGGGAAGATCATGTAGTCGAAGGCGTCCAGGCCCCATCCGGCTCCGCTTGAGAAGAAGGCCCGCTTCTCGTTACCGGATAGGGAGCGAAACCATCCACCGCTCAAGGTGGCGGGCCTGAGTTCGGCTTGACGCTTCGGATCGGTCCGGTCGCTCATCGGTCGCCACCTCGTTCAGATCAGAACGAACTCTGGCCGCTGGATGCCCTTCAAGAATAGGTCCGTGGCGATGTATCACAAGTCCGCGCGTTGACTCACTCAAAATGCCCGCGTAGGTGAGTCGCTGCCTCACGAACCGATGCCCGCGTAGCGGCGCGGCGTCGATGCTTGGTCTGGTTGGTGTGCGCATGGCGACGGATGGGATTGACGGTGACTCAACGTAACGCAGTGACCGCAGATCAGCGTGAGGCTGGCAATCCCGCAGCCCTGGATCAAAAACGCGGGGTGTAACTGATGGCC
>JBOHEL010000181.1:0-9006 GCA_050700995.1 Sciscionella sp.
GTCAAGGCCGGCTTCTGCATTTGTGGATAACACGTCGAGGTGTGGATAACTCGGCCATTTCATGCATAACTGGCGTCAGACTGTCAGTCGATGTTGCCACCGTGTTGGCATGGCACGCACACCGATTCCCCACAATATCACCGACGTTTTCCGTGGCTCCCAAGCACGCAAAGCCGGTCTTGTCACGCTGGGCCAGCTACGTGGGCATTCGTTCCGAAGGCTGTTTCAGGATGTCTACGCTCCCGCCGAACTGCCGGTCACGCATGAGCTGCGCTGCCGCGGCGCGGCCTTGATCGTCCCGAAGGAGGCAGTGCTGACCGGACGTTCAGCAGCTACTGTCCGAGGTGTCGAATTAGCGAAACCTCATGACCCAGTCGAATTTATCGTACCCGAAGAGTTCCGCTTCGGGCCGATTCGAGGAATCCATGTCCGCCGTACCGAGGTCCAGCGCAACGAATCTCGCCACTGGCAGGGGATTCGAATCGCGCGTCCGGCGAGGGTCGCGTTGGACTTGATACTGCGGCTTTCTCCCCGCACCCATGGGTGGGTTCGGCGTCTGCGCATTGCTGTACCCGACCTCGATCAGTACCTAAAGTCACAGCTAGTTACGGTTCGTCGGCTCCAAAAATTCATGCATAAGCGTCGTAACCGCGGCATTATCCTTGCCCGAGAGGCAGTTGCGCTATCAGATGCCCGCGCTGAATCGCGGCCAGAATCCGAACTGCGTGTCGTTCTCATATATGGAGGATATTCACCGTCACCTCAACACCAGTTGCACCACAAGGGGAAGTTCCTCGGCAGGCTCGATCTTTGCTTGGAGGGCGTCAAGGTTGCGATCGAATACGACGGTCGATGGCATCTCAGGCCGGAGCAAGTCGCTCGCGACCAGGCACGGCGATCGCGCATGGAGGCGATTGGCTGGCAGTTCGTGATCGTCGACGCCCAGCAACTCGCCACCGATTACGCGGGCATTCTCCGCAGGGTGCGCGCCGCCAGCCGCCGTTCCTGCAGTTAGCCGGCTAACTGCAGGAAGCGGGTGGGGTGGTGCGGCGGGCTCGGGTGCGGGTGGCTCGGGCAGCTAGTTGGTCGTTGGGAGGGTAGTCCACATCGACCAGGGTCAGGCCGTGTGCGGGGGCGACGGTCACAGTGCTGGGACGAGTGGCCGATTGCAGTAGTTCCGCGGGCCATGCGGGGGGCTTACGTCCCTCGCCGACGGCTAACACGGCCCCGACCAGGCTTCGCACCATTGAGTGGCAAAAGGCGTCCGCGGACACTTCGGCGCTGACGTCGTACGCACCACTACGGACCCACTCAAAGCGTTGCAATCGTCGAACCGTGGTGGCGCCCGCCCTGCGTTTGCAGAACGCGCAGAAATCCCGCAGGCCGACGAGTGCGCTGGAAGCGACGTTCATGGTCGCTATGTCCAGTTGCCGTGGCCAGGCGACCACATAGCGCCAATGGAACGGATCCACCCCCCACGGCGCATCTGACAGTCGATATACGTAATGCCGTTGCAGCGCCGAGAACCTGGCGTCGAAAGCGTCCGGAACGACACGCACCTGGTATATGCGGACATCGCACGGCAGAAACCGTCCCAACCGTCGGACCAGGCCATCGACATCGGTCCTCGCGGGTACATCGGTGTGCGCGACCTGACCGCTTGCGTGCACCCCGGCGTCAGTGCGACCGGCGACCGTCAGGTGCACGTCCTCGCGCAACACCAGCGATAGTGCCTCCTCGAGGACACCACATACCGTGCGCCGCTCAGGTTGCCGCGCCCATCCGGAAAAATCGGCTCCCTCGTATGCGATGTCGAGCCGAATGCGCACGAGCCCGCCGTCTCCGGGGGGAGGGGCGGGCTCGTGCCGACGATCCTGCGCTGCAGTCAGGACTCGTCCTTCTTTTCGTCCTCGCTGTCAACCGCCTCAACGGCGGCCTCTGGCGTCTCTTCCGCCTGCTCCGGCTCGTCAGCCGGGGCATCGGCAGCGACGGCATCCTCGACGGGCGTTTCATCCTGCGACTGCTGCGGCTCGGCGGCCTTGGGCGCCTCATCTTTGGCGAACTTGGTCTTGCGCGCCGCCTCTGCCTCCGCCGTCACCGTCTTCTCGCTGACAAGCTCGATTACCGCCATCGGGGCATTGTCGCCCTTGCGGGGCAGCGTCTTGGTGATCCGAGTGTAGCCGCCGTTGCGATCGGCGAAGAATGGACCGATCTCCGCGAACAGCTTGTGCAACACGTCCTTATTGCGGATGACCTTAAGCACCTCGCGACGGTTGTGCAGGTCGCCACGCTTAGCTTTGGTGATCAGGCGTTCGGCGTACGGTCGCAGCCGCTTCGCCTTCGCCTCGGTCGTAGTGATCCGGCCATGTTCGAACAGTGACGTCGCCAGGTTGGCGATGATCAGCCGTTCATGCGCCGGGGACCCGCCGAGGCGGGCACCCTTCGTTGGGGTGGGCATCTATTGCTCCTCGTTACAAACGCGAGTCTGATCTGGCGATCAGAGCTGCTCCGTCTCCGCGTAGTCCTGGCCGTCGTCGTGATTGTCCTGCACGGCTTCACCGCCTCCGAACTCGTCGGCGTCGTCAGCCGACCAGCCGTCCGAACCGTAGTCGGCTGCAGCCGCGGTGGGGTCGAAACCGGGAGGGCTGTCCTTGAGCGCGAGCCCCAGACCAACGAGCTTCATCTTGACCTCGTCGATCGACTTCGCGCCGAAGTTGCGGATGTCCAGCAGGTCTGCTTCGCTACGGGACACCAACTCACCAACGGTGTGAATGCCTTCCCGCTTCAGGCAGTTGTAGGACCGCACCGTCAGGTCGAGGTCCTCGATCGGCATCGCGAAGGCGGCGATGGTGTCCGCTTCTTGCGGAGACGGTCCGATCTCGATGCCCTCTGCGTCCACGTTCAGCTCGCGCGCCAGCCCGAACAGCTCGACCAACGTCCTGCCGGAGGACGCCACCGCATCCCTCGGCGTGATCGACGGTTTGGTCTCAACGTCGAGAATAAGCTTGTCGAAGTCGGTGCGCTGCTCCACACGAGTGGCCTCGACCTTGTATGTCACCTTCATGACCGGTGAGTAGATCGAGTCGACCGGAATCCGGCCGATCTCCGCGCCCGCCTGCTTGTTCTGCACTGCGGGCACATAGCCACGGCCGCGCTCGACCACGAGCTCAATCTCAAGCTTGCCGGTGCTGTTCAGGGTGGCGATATGCAGGTCAGGGTTGTGCACCGTGACACCGGCAGGCGGCACGATATCACCGGCGGTGACATCGCCCGGCCCCTGCTTGCGCAGGTACATCGTCACCGGCTCGTCCTCCTCGGAGGACACGACGAGCTCCTTGAGGTTCAGGATGATCTCGGTGACGTCTTCTTTGACGCCTGGCACCGTGGTGAACTCGTGCAGCACACCGTCGATACGGATGCTGGTGACCGCCGCGCCGGGGATCGAGGACAGCAAGGTACGCCGCAGCGAGTTACCGAGCGTGTAGCCGAAGCCGGGCTCGAGCGGCTCGATGACGAACCTTGAACGGGTCTCGTTGACCGGTTCCTCGGCGAGGCCCGGCCGCTGGGAGATAAGCATTTCTTCGTTCTTCCTTTCCTGCCGACGCCCGCCATTTGACGCCGAAAGGGATGGCGAACCTCCGGCGGCCCATGCGGGCCGCCGGAGGTTGTGATCACTTCGAGTAGAACTCGACGATCAGTTGTTCGGTCACCGGAGTGTCGATCTGGGCACGCTCCGGCCGCTGGTGCACGAGCACTCGCAGGTTCGACTGGACAACCTGCAGCCACGCGGGCAACGGACGGTCACCGAAGGACTCCTTGGCCGCCACGAATGGCAACGTCGGGAGTGACTTTGGCTTCACGTCGATGATGTCGAACTTCGACACCTGGTAACTGGGAATGTTCACCTTGTGGCCGTTGACCAGGAAGTGGCCGTGCGAGACAAGCTGACGAGCCTGCCGACGAGTACGAGCGAGGCCTGCGCGGTAAACCACGTTGTCCAGGCGGCACTCCAGCAGCTGCAGCAGGTTTTCGCCGGTCTTACCCTGGCGACGAGCCGCTTCCTTGTAGTAACGGCTGAACTGACGCTCCAGTACGCCGTAGGTGAAGCGAGCCTTCTGCTTCTCCTGCAACTGCAGCAGGTACTCGCTCTCCTTGATCCTCCCACGGCCGTGCTGACCTGGCGGGTACGGGCGACGCTCGAACGCGCGGTCACCTCCGACGAGGTCAACCTTGAGCCGACGCGACTTGCGGGTAGCTGGGCCGGTATAACGAGCCATCTGTTCTTAGTCCTCCCCTGCCCTCTAGACCCGACGCCGCTTCGGCGGGCGGCAGCCGTTGTGCGGCTGTGGGGTCACGTCCTGGATGGTGCCGACCTCGAGGCCAGCAGCCTGCAGCGAACGAATCGCCGTCTCCCTGCCGGAGCCAGGGCCCTTCACGAAGACGTCGACCTTCTTCATGCCGTGCTCGGCTGCCTTGCGGGCGGCATTCTCGGCGGCCATCTGAGCGGCGAAGGGCGTGGACTTACGCGAGCCCTTGAACCCGACGTGGCCTGCGGACGCCCAGCTGATCACAGCGCCGCTGGGGTCGGTGATGGAAACGATCGTGTTGTTGAACGTGCTCTTGATGTGGGCATGGCCCACAGCAATGTTCTTCTTCTCCTTGCGCCGCACCTTCTTGGTGCCCGCGCCAGTGCGAGACTTCGGTGGCATATTTTCCGTGAACTCCTAGGTACAAGGGGAAGCGCTACTTCTTCCCGGCCTTCTTCTTGCCGGCGACGGTCTTCTTCGGTCCCTTACGGGTGCGGGCGTTCGTCTTCGTCCGCTGGCCATGCACCGGAAGGTGGTGCCGGTGGCGCAGCCCCGCGTAACACCCGATTTCCATCTTGCGCCGGATGTCGGCCTGGACCTCGCGCCGGAGGTCACCCTCGACCCTGAAGTGTTCCTCGAGGTACTCCCTGAGTTTCGCCACTTCATCGTCGGTGAGGTCCTTGACGCGTGTGTCAGGGCTCACACTGGTGGCGACGAGCAGTTCCTTGGAACGGGTACGGCCGATGCCGTAGATATAGGTCAGCGCGATCTCCATCCGCTTCTCGCGGGGAAGATCGACGCCAGCGAGTCGTGCCATCAGGCATTGTCTCCTTCTGCTGTGTTCTCCAGGTCTACTCCCTGACCGTTCCGGGACGACTCGCGTGTCTTGCTACCCGCTCGCGCGGGTAGCTGTCCCGGCCCCGGCCTGAAGCCCGGGGGTAAGCACAGGTGCAGGCACCTGTACAGGTTTCAGGGAGGCTTCTGTAGTTATGTGTCGCGTCTAAACCCGCGGCTCGTGCTGGTGGTGCTCAGCCCTGGCGCTGCTTGTGGCGCTGGTTGTCGCAGATCACCATGACCCGACCATGACGGCGGATCACCCTGCACTTGTCGCAGATCTTCTTGACGCTCGGCTGGACCTTCACGCCAGTCTCTCCTGCTGTCGGTTACCGCTTGTCGTCACTTGTAGCGGTAGACGATGCGACCTCTGGACAGGTCGTAGGGCGAGAGCTCCACAACTACCCGGTCCTCAGGCAGTATGCGGATGTAGTGCTGCCGCATCTTGCCGCTGATGTGCGCGAGAACCTTGTGGCCGTTTTCCAACTCGACGCGGAACATCGCGTTGGGGAGCGGCTCGACTACCCGCCCCTCCACCTCTAGCGCGTCCTTCTTGCCCATGTCCTCCGCGTTTCGTGACGGTGATATCGGATGGTGTCGTGACAGGATCACTGGCGGTGGCCCTGCCACTGCGGGCACGAGCGACCCCGATTCCGAAGTAAGCGCTGTTGCGCTGCACAAAGACACGGCGGAATCGGCGCCACAGGTGCGCCGTCGATACAGTCTACGCCCTCGGGATCATCGCCCTCGTCTGGGGTGATTCGGCACCTGTGCACATTTCTGCAGTTAGCCCGCTAACCGAAGGCATCCGCCGCGGTCAGCACCCACGGACCATGTTCGGTCACCGCGACGGTGTGCTCCCAATGGGCGGCACGGCCACCGTCCGCCGTGACCACAGTCCAGCCATCATCGAGCTCGACGGCATCCTCGCTACCCGCAGTGAGCATCGGCTCTATGGCGATAGCCATGCCCGCCTTCAAGCGGGGCCCCTTTCCTGGCTTGCCGTGGTTGGGCAAGAACGGGTCCATGTGCATGGAAGTGCCGATGCCATGCCCCCCGTAGTCGCGCACGATGCCATACTCGGCGCCATCGGCCCGCTCCGCAGTGTGTGTGGCAGTCTCGATCGCATGCGAGATATCGCTCAGGCGCGCCCCCGCTCGCACTGCGGCGATCCCTGCGAGCATGGACATCCTGGTAGCTTCCGACAGTTGCCTGTCGGCCCGCGATACCTCCCCGACCGCCACGGTGACCGCAGCGTCGCCGTGCCAGCCGTCGAGGATCGCGCCGCAGTCGACGGACAGCAGGTCGCCGTCGACCAGTATTTGTGAGGCAGCTGGGATACCGTGCACGATCTGCTCGTTCACGGAAGCGCAGATGCTCGCCGGAAAACCGTGATAGCCCTTGAACGAAGGTACCGCGCCAGCATCCCTGATCGACTGCTCGGCCACAGCGTCCAGTTCTGCCGTGGATACGCCGGCAGCTGCTCGCTCCGCGACTGTTCGCAACGTCCGGGCCACTACCAAGCCGGCGGCGCGCATCGCATCCAGCTCGCATGCGGTTTTAATCTCGATCATCCGGGAGCGCCTGAGCATAGCCAACACCCACCGCTCACACGTCGCCGCAGAGTAGCTTCAGCGCCCTCGCGTTGATCTCTTCAACTTCGCCCACAGCGTCAATGGTGAGCAGGATGTCAGAGTAGTAGTTCAACAGTGGCGCGGTCTCCCGCCGATAGATCTGCTGACGTCCCCGAATCACGTCTTCCTTATCGTCGGAGCGGCCGCGAGCCAGCAGCCGCTGCACGACGACATCCTCGGGCACGTCGAACTGCAGTACGGCGTCCAACGCGTGATTCCGATCGGCGAGCATGCCTGCGAGCACGGCGGCCTGCCCGGCATTGCGTGGGAAGCCGTCAAGTACGAAGCCCGCATCTGCGTCAGCCTCGGCTAGCCGTTCCCGCACCAACTCGTTGGTCAGCTCATCCGGCACCAGTTTGCCCGAGTCGAGATAACGCTGGACCTCCCTGCCGAGCTCCGTGTCATCGCCCACGTGTGCACGGAACAAGTCACCGGTCGAAATATGCGGTACATCGAGCTTCTCGCTAAGCAGCACCGCCTGCGTGCCCTTGCCCGCGCCCGGCGGACCAACAAGTACGAGCCTCACCGCAGGAACCCTTCGTAGTTGCGCTGCATCAATTGGCTCTCGATCTGTTTGACCGTGTCAAGCCCCACCCCGACGATGATCAAGATAGAAGTACCACCGAACGGGAAACTCTGGCCATTCCCGCCACCGCCGGTCAGGCTGAGGAAGAAGGTCGGCAAGATCGCGATAATGCCAAGATAGAGCGAGCCAGGCAGGGTGATCCGGGAAAGCACGTGGCCGAGATATTCGGCGGTGGGCCTACCTGGACGGATGCCTGGGATAAAGCCGCCAAACTTCTTCATCTCATCGGCACGCTCATCGACGTTGAACGTGATCGAGATGTAGAAGTAGGTGAAGAAGATGATCAGCAAGAAGTACACCAGGATGTGCACCCAGTCTGACTGGTTCACCAGGTGCGTCTGGATCCACTGTTGGAACCCACCTCCGGCACCGCTTGCGAACAACTGCGAGATCAGCTGCGGCAGGTACAACAGCGAGGACGCGAAGATGACCGGGATAACACCCGCCTGGTTCACCTTCAACGGCAGGTACGTGGACGTCCCTCCGTACATCCGCCTGCCGACAACGCGCTTGGCGTACTGCACCGGGATCCTGCGCTGCCCCTGCTCGACGAAGACCACGCTGCCAATGATCAGAATGCCGAAGACGCAAATCAGGAAGAAGATCAGGCCGCCGCCGCTCTTCAGGATGCTCTGACCTTCTGGCACGAGCCGCGCCATGATGTTGATCGTGATCAGGATCGACATGCCGTTGCCGACGCCGCGCTCGGTGATTAGCTCGCCAAGCCACATCACGACGCCGGTGCCCGCGGTCATCACGACGACGACGACGAGCAGGTTGAACACACTGCCATCCGGGATGACCGGCTTGTTGCAGTTCTGGAACAGCTGGCCACGGGTGGCGAGCGCCACAACACCGGTGGACTGCAGCACCGCAAGACCGACGGTCAGGTACCGGGTGTACTGCGTGAGCTTAGCCTGGCCGGACTGGCCTTCCTTCTTCAGCTGTTCGAACCGAGGGATGACCACGACGAGCAACTGGATGATGATACTCGCCGTGATGTAGGGCATGATGCCCAGCGCGAACAGCGAGAGCTTGAGCAGCGCACCACCGGAGAACAGGTTGATGAGGTTGAAGACGCCGTTAGTGCCTGCTTGCTGCGTACACACGTTGACGTTGGCATACGAAACGCCAGGTGAGGGCAGCGTCGCACCGATCCGATAGATGATAATGATCATCACGGTGAAGAGAATCTTCTTGCGCAAGTCCGGCGTCTTCAAAGCCGAGCCAAAGGCGCTGAGCACGCAAGACCTCCTGAGGTCACCAACGACGGGAAACTCACCCAACCTGTCCACTGCCGACAGGCCGAGACCGCTTCAGAGCATGGTTCTGCCGAAGCGTGTCAACGACTCTAACAGCCGCGCCGAACGCGACAGCAGGCAGTTCTGCATCGCAGCATGTCAACCGGTAGCCACAGCCACCCGGCGGTGGCCACCACCTGGTACGTGCCGCCGCCACCCCCATCCTCGCCAAGGCCGTGCGGCCCGACGACGAACGGCCCCGCACTGTGAAACGTAGTTGCGGGGCCGTTCGGAAGAGCCGCTCAGGCGACGGTGGCGCTGCCGCCCGCTGCCTCGATCTTCTCCTTGGCGCTTGCCGAGAAGCCGTTCGCGGTGATCTCAAGCTTCACGCCGCCCAGATCGCC
>JBOHEL010000182.1:0-9005 GCA_050700995.1 Sciscionella sp.
GATTATCAGCGCGCTCGCGCTGATTGCTGGCTCAGCGATGTTGGCTACCGCCTGTGGTAGCGGCGGCGGCGGTAGTGGTACCGGCTCCGGCTCGGGCGGCGCTAACAGCGCGGTGCCGTCAAACATCCAGGGGTGGGCGACCTCGAAGGGTGAGTCCAACGGCTCATTCACCGCGCCCAAGGTGCCGGTGACGAACAAGACGGTCACCCTGGTCACCGACAAGGCGTGGAATGCCTACAACAACGGCACCGCTGACGCTGTCAGCACCTACAACGGCTTCATCGACGTCGTCGCGCTGCGCACGCCGTTCATGCTGGACGGCAACAACAAGGTGGTCCTAGACCACAACCTGATGGAGTCGGTCAAGCAGACGAGCGACAGCCCCCAGACGATCGTATGGAAGATCAACCCGAAGGCGGTGTGGTCCGACGGAGCGCCGGTCAGCTGCCACGACTTCTACCTGCACTGGCTGGCCAACGCCGGGCTGGTGAAGGACTTCAACACCGGCGGCACCACCGGGTACGACCAGATGAAGGCGCCGGTCTGCTCGGACAACGACAAGACCGTCACGACCACCTTCACCAAGCCGTACCAGGACTGGAAGAGCCTGTTCGACGTCACGACGAACGCGCTCATGCCCTCGCACATCCTTGAGCAGGCGACCGGCATTCCCGACATCACCAAGCTGACGCCGACCAGCAACGCCGCGACGCTGAAGAAGGCGGCCGACTTCTGGAACAAGAAGTGGCAGGGCTTCAACCCGAAGTACGACGTCTCCGACGGCCAGTACATGATCACCGACTACCAGCAGGACCAGTCGATCACCCTGTCGCGCAACCCGAAGTGGTGGGGCAACAAGGGCGGCCCCGCGAAGATCGTCGTGAAGTTCGTCGCCGACCTCACCGCGCAGGCACAGGCGCTGCAGAACGGTGAGGTGCAGGTGCAGTACTCCGCGCAGCCCGACGCCGACGGTTCCAGCAAGATGAAGGCGCTCTCGTCACAGGGCATTGACTACGCGGCCCAGGCAGGCCTGTCATACGAGCACCTCGACCTGCAGCTCAAGCGGCCGATCTTCCAGGACATCGCGGTGCGCAAGGCGTTCTTCCAGTGCGTGAACCGTAACGAGCTGGTCGACAAGCTGATCAAGCCGATCCAGTCCGACGCGAAGCCAGCCAACTCGGTGCTGTTCTTCCCTGGTGAGCCCGGCATCCCGGACAACTACACCGCGAAGTCCACCGGCGACGCCAACCAGGCCAAGAAGACTCTCGAGGCCGCGGGCTGGAAGATGCAGAACGGCGTCATGATGAAGAACGGCAAGCCGCTGACGTTCTCCATCAGCCACACCGACATCCCGCGCCGCACCCAGACGGTGCAGCTCATCCAGTCGGAGTGCAAGAAGGCCGGGTTCGACATCAAGGACCACACCGACCCGAACTTCCTGAACGGACCGGTCGCGGCAGGCCAGTACGACGTGGCGCTGTTCGCGTGGTCGCAGGCACCGTTCAAGTCCTCCTCGATCGCCGTCTACAAGAGCGGTGGCGGCGAGAACTGGCAGGGCCTGAGCTCCCCGGCGGCGGACAAGGACTTCCAGCAGGCGCTGGCACAGACCAGCCAGGCCGCCGCGAAGCCGTACTACCTGAAGGCGGACAAGGCGATCTCGCAGACATACGCCACCTTGCCGCTGTTCAACACCCCGAACCAGTGGGCGCTGAACTCCAGCTCATGGGACGGTCCGTTCTACCAGGGCTACAACGGCGTGCTCTGGGACGTGGGTTCCTGGACCCCCGCCAAGAAGTAGGTACCAAAGGGCCGGTCGTGATGTGTGATCCGTGTTCGACGGCCAGCCCGAATTGCCGGTTCCGAGTGGGCTGGGTAGGGCCGATCGGCGCTACCCAGCCCACCGCCTGGCAAGCATGCTGGCACCGGGCGCCACCGCGCCACGACCACGGCCCTAAGGTGCTCACCAAGCTCGGGGCAAAACAGGAGTATTCGTGACTCGCTACATAATCCGTAGGCTGCTGATCTCCATTCCGGTTCTGCTGGTCGGCACCTTCCTCGCGTATGTCCTGGTCGCCAGTTCCGGCGACCCGATCGCCGGGCTGGCCGCACGTCCCGGCGTGACTCAGGCCGTGCTCGACAATGCGCGCCACCAACTCGGCCTTGACCAGGACATCTTCCACCGCTATTGGCACTGGCTGACTCACTTCGTCACCGGAGACTGGGGCGTCAGCATCGCGCTCGGCCAGGGCGGCGCACCGGTCTTCTCCACGATCATGCACGCGCTGTGGACCACCATCAGGATCGTCATCGGCGCTGAACTCATCGCGCTGGTGCTCGGCATGGCGGTCGGTGTGCTTGCCGCCGTAAAGCAGTACTCGGTCTTCGACTACATCGCGACCACCGCGGCGTTCGTGCTGTTCTCCATGCCGATCTTCTGTGTGGCGATCATCCTGAAGTACTACGCCATCCAGTTCAACGACGTGCTGGTGTCATGGGGTTTCAACCGATGGCTCACCACCGCTGGCCCGCCGACCGGCGGGTTCAGCGGCTCCTTCGGGGAGCAGATCATCCAATACACCGGGACTTTCCTGCTGCCGACCGTCTCCATCATGGTGATCAGCTTCGCCGCGTACAGCCGGTTCCAGCGGGCGTCCATGCTGGAGACACTCAACTCCGACTACGTGCGTACCGCGCGCGCGAAGGGGATCTCCGGCTCCCGGGTGATCTTCCGTCACGCCTACCGCAACGCGCTGATCCCGGTGATCACGCTGTTCTCGCTGAACTTCGGCGTCGGTTTCACCGGTGCCATCGTCACCGAGCGCGTCTTCGGCTGGCATGGGATGGGGTCGGTCCTTGTGGCCGCCGTCGAGCAGTACGACCCGGACATGCTGATGGGCTTCCTGGTCGTCACCGCCATCCTGATCGTCCTGTTCAACCTGTTGGCCGACATCGTGTACGGCTTCCTTGACCCGAGGATCCGAATTGGCTAGTCCATTACAGAACGCTGCCCTCGTAGTCCTTGGCGGACCGCAACCCGGTGCCGACACGGGCAAATCAGACTTCGACACCAAGGCTCGCAAGCAGAGCCAGGTCATCATGCGCCGGTTCCTGCACCACCGCCTGGCCATGGGCAGCCTGATCGTGCTGCTGCTACTGATCATCCTGGCCTTCGTGGTGCCGATCTTCTGGCCGTACAACTACGCCGACACGTCGTCGGGCGGTTACCTCGACCCGAGCTCGACACACCCCCTCGGCACCAACCAGGTCGGCAACGACATGCTGGCGCAGCTGATGCGAGGCACCCAGCTCTCACTGCAGATCGCGTTCGTGGTGGCGATCATATCCACCTTCATCGGCGTGATGCTCGGTGCGCTCGGTGGGTACCTGCGAGGCGCCGTCGACAGTCTGATCGGGAGAGCGATCGACCTGTTCCTGATCGTGCCGCAGGTCGTGCTCGCCGCCATCCTGGTATCCGGTCTCGGCGGCAGCTGGTACACGGTCGCCTTCATCCTCGCGTTCACCCTATGGATGTCCACCGCAAGGATCATCAGGGGTGAGACCCTGTCGCTGGCGGCGCAGGAGTTCATCGAGGCGGCGCGTGCGGCTGGTGCGAGCACCTGGCGGATCATCACCAGGCACCTGATCCCGAACATGATCGGCAGCATCTCCGTGAACGCCACGCTGACCGTCGCGCTGGCGGTGCTGGTTGAGGCTGCGCTGTCGTTCATCGGCCTCGGGGTGCACATCCCGGACACCTCCCTCGGTCTGGTGCTCAACCAGAATTACGCGCAAGTATTGGAACGGCCGTGGCTGTTCTTCGGCCCGTTCGTGGTGATCGTGCTGATCTCTCTCACGGTGAACTTCATCGGCGACGGCATGCGCGACGCGTTCGACCCGCGACAGACGAAGGTGCGTGCCTGATGACGGCGGCGGAACAGACCACAAGGCAGGCGCCGCGTCGAGGTGGCGCCTCTGAGCGCCTGCTGACGGTGGAGCATCTCTCGGTCGGGTTCCCGACCGACGACGGTGTGGTGAACGCGGTTCGCGACCTGTCCTTCACGTTGGACTCCGGCGAGGTGCTCGGTGTCGTCGGCGAGTCGGGCTCCGGCAAGTCGGTGTCCTCGATGGCGCTGATGGGCCTGCTGCCCAAGACCGCGAACATCACCGGCTCGATCAACTATCGCGGCAAGGAACTCGTCGGCATCGACAAGCAGGGCATCCGCAAGATCCGTGGCAACTCCATCGCGATGATCTTCCAGGACCCGATGACCTCGCTGAACCCGGTGTTCACCGTGGGATGGCAGCTCGCCGAGGCCTACCGCGCGCACCACCGCGACTCCTCGAAGCGCAAGGCGTGGGCCAGGGCAGTCGAGGTGTTGGAGATGGTTGGCATCCCGCAGCCCGACCGGCGTGCCTCGCAGTACCCGCACGAGTTCTCGGGAGGAATGCGGCAGCGCGTGGTGATCGCGATGGTGGTCATCAACAATCCCGACCTGATCATCGCGGATGAGCCGACCACCGCGCTGGACGTCACGGTGCAGGCACAGATCCTGGAGACGCTGCTGGATATCCGCAGGCAGACCGGAGGTGCCATCATCATGATCACCCACGACCTCGGCGTCGTCGCGGGCATGGTGGACCGGTTGCAGGTCATGTACGCGGGCACCATGGTCGAGTCGGGCGTCGTCGACGACGTCTTCGAGCGACCCAGGATGCCCTACACGGTGGGGCTGCTCGGGTCGAACCCGAACCCCAGCAAGCTCGGCCAGCGGCTTACCCCGATCCAGGGCGCACCGCCCTCGCTGGTGAACCTGCCGACCGGCTGCGCGTTCTCCCCGCGCTGCCCGCTCGTGATCGAAGAGTGCGTGCAGTCCGAGCCAGAACTGCTTGACGCGGGTAGCGGCGGGCACTCGGCCCGTTGCCACCGCACCGAACATCTGCTCACGCTTGCTGACCCGCAGTCGCTGTTCGTGCGCGAGGAGATCGGCTCCGAGGAGCCGCTGGCCGCCATGCTTGAGGCGGATCCGGCGGCCTCGGTCCAGGGACACATCGGTCACGGCGAGACCGCCGGGTCCGACGAGCAGGAGGCATCGACATCATGAGTACCTCCACCGAGGCTTCGCCTGCTGTCAGGCGGCGACCGGCGGTCGACGACACCGCACCGCTGCTGCGCGTGCGCGATCTCGTCAAGACGTTCCCGGTGCGGGGCGGTGGCGTCATTCCGCGCACTGTCGGCCACGTGCAGGCGGTGTCCGGGATCAGTTTCGACATCGCGACCGGCGAGACGCTCGGCCTGGTCGGCGAGTCCGGTTCCGGCAAGTCCACCACCGGGCGCGCACTGCTGCAGTTGCACAAGCCGACGTCCGGTTCGGTGCGGTTCGAGGGCCGCGAGCTGACGACGATGAGCCGCAAGGACATGCGCCACGTGCGGCGGGACCTGCAGATCGTATTCCAGGATCCGTATGCCTCGCTCGACCCGCGCTGGCAGGTCAACGACATCATCTCCGAGCCGATGCGCATCCACCGCATCGCCGATGGCGACAAGGGTGTCATCCAGCGCAGGGTCGACGAGCTGATGGAGCTGGTCGGGCTCAACCCGGAGCACCGCAACCGCTACTCGCACGAGTTCTCCGGCGGGCAGCGACAGCGGATCGGGGTGGCGCGGGCACTGGCGCTGAACCCGAAGATGATCGTGCTCGACGAGCCGGTCTCGGCGCTGGACGTCTCGGTGCAGGCCGGTGTTGTGAACCTGCTTGAAGAGCTGCAGCAGCAGATGGGCCTCGCCTACCTGTTCGTGGCGCACGATCTGTCCGTGGTGCGCCATATCTCCCATCGGGTCGCTGTGATGTACCTCGGCAAGATCATGGAGATCGGTAACCGCGAGGACATCTACACCAGGCCGACGCACCCCTACACGCAGGCGTTGCTCTCGGCGGTGCCGGTGCCCGATCCCAAGCGGGAGCGGGAACGTCAGCGCGGCCGGATCGTGCTCACCGGTGACGTCCCGAGCCCGGTGACGCCGCCGTCCGGCTGCCGTTTCCGCACCCGCTGCTGGAAGGCGCAGGACATTTGTGCCAAGGAGGAGCCGGCCCTGGTTAACCACGGTGGCACCCTCTCGGCGTGCCACTTCGCCGAGGAGAAGCCGCTGTTCTAGGGCCGCTTGCCGGGAACCTTAGAATCGCCGGCGTGAAGCTAACCGCCCCACCACGGTTGTTGCTGGTGCACGCGCATCCGGACGACGAGAGCCTCTGGACCGGGGGAACCATCGCCTGGTATGCCGCGCACGGCGTGCGGGTCACCGTGGTGACGTGCACGCTTGGCGAGGAGGGTGAGATCATCCCGCCGGGGCTCGCGCTGCTGGCCTCGGACTCCTCCGATCAGCTCGGCGGGTATCGGGTCGGGGAGTTGCGCTCGGCCTGTGCGGCACTCGGTATTACCGATCACCGCTTCCTCGGCGGGATCGGCCGCTGGCGGGACTCCGGCATGGCAGGCACGCCGTCGAACACCCATCCCAGGTCGTTCCTGCGTGGCGATGCCGGCGAGCAGGCCGCTGCGCTCGCCGAGCTGATCACCGAACTGCGCCCGCAGGTAGTCCTGAGCTACGACTCCTACGGCGGATACGGGCATCCCGACCACATCCGTGCCCATGAGATCGCCATGGCGGCCACCGAGGGACGCCAGGAGGTAGCACGGGTGTTCCATGTCGTGACTTCCGCCGCGGCGACGGAGCGCGGTGTCGCGGAGATCGCAGGGCTGGCCGAGATGCCGTTCCGATTGCCGGAACCTGGCGAGCTGCCTGTCACCGCGGATGAGAAGATCACGACGGTGATCGATATCTCGGATCATGTCTCGGCGAAGCTGAATGCGCTGCGTGCGCACGCCACCCAGGTCAGTGTCTGGCAGGACGGTCACGGCAGCGCCGCATACGCCCTGTCCAACGGCATCGCGCAACCGGTCGCGGACACCGAGCACTACGTGCTGGCGCGCGGCATCTCCTGCGGTGCCGAGCGCGATCTGTTCGGCGGGCTAGGGTTGCCGCACATCGACGGCGGTCAAGCCCGATGAGGGCGGCAGACCGGTTCGAGGTCGCGCTGCTGATGTTCGACGCGATCGTGCTCGCGGTGCTTGAGCTGTTCTTCCTGATGTTGCGCTTTGACGGCACGCTGCTGCCGCAGGCAGGTGGCTGGCCGTTCCCGGTCACCGCGCTGCTGGCTGCCGTGACCGTGCCGCTGCTGGTGCGCCGTGCGTCCAGGATCTCACCGCGCGGATTGGTAGCAGGCGCACCGCTCTACAGCTGGCTGCTGGTGGTGGTGCTGCTCGGCGCGCTGTCAGGCCCGGGCGGTGACGTGCTGCTGATGCCGGACTGGCGGCCGTTGCTGCTGATCGCGGCAGGCTTGTTGCCCGGCGCGGTGGCGTTGGGCACTGTGCTGGGGACGGTAGGCAAGCGTGGCTGAGGCGATCAGCGACCGTCAGGTCGTCGCGGTGTTGCGCCCGTTCGTGCGTGGTGCGGGCCCGGTCCTCGACGGGCTGCGCGACTCCGACCCCTTCGGACTCCGCACCCGCATCGCCGACACGGCCGTCGACACTTCCGGTGTTCGGGAGAAGGTGCTGGATTTCCTTTCGGGGATGAAGGTGCCTGGCACGGCGGCCTGGGCCGGAATGGACCTTGAGCAGCGTTGCGAGTGGTGGACCGGCAGGGTCGGGCGGTTCACCGCAGCGCTGGCCGCGATTCCCGGTATCGGTGGTGCGCTGGCGGACCGGCTGCCGATCACCGACACCCTTGGTGCGGCGGGGCAGGGGCTGTTGCTGTGCGCCATCGCGGGCGAGTACGGCGTCACCGACACCGGGGCCAGGGTGCGGCTCCTGGCCGCGGTGCTGTTCGAGCGGCGGATCGATCCCGCGCTGGCAGCCGGGCAGTTGCCGGACGAGCAGCGGCAGGCCGAGGAGCTGGCGGGTGACCTCGGTGAGGGCACGGCGTCGTGGAAGTCCGCGGCGAAAGCTGTGTACCGGCTTGGGCGTGCGCTGTGGTCGTTGGCCGATGAGCTGGACAAGCGACCGCGCGGGCGGTTCTACCACCGTGCGCTTGGGTTGGTCCCGGTGGTAGGTGTGGTGGGGGACTACCTCGGCGAACGTGCCGGCTTGAAGCGGGCCACCCGGTCAGCGCGAGCCTGGATCGAGTTACAAGCTGTGGCGGAGGAGAGCTGATGGGTGTACAGCGGCGCGACGACAAGCATTCCGGCGATCCGGTGGAGGAGATCGCCGACGTATTCAACCGGATAGACGGGCAGGATCCGTCGGGCGAGCGGAAAACCCCGCTGATGCGGATCACCGGCGATCGCAGGGACACCCGCAGCAAGAAGCCCAGCCGCGAGTAGCACTGTGAGCTACCGCACCGACTGGGCCAGGGTGGGTCGGCGCGGGATAGTGTCGCTGCGCCGCGTAGCCTGGCATTCGCCTGGCGGATTCAGACAGAAGGAGCAGGAGAGCCCAGTGACGTACGTGATCGCCGAGCCCTGCGTCGACGTGCTCGACAAGGGGTGCATCGAGGAATGCCCCGTCGACTGCATTTATGAGGGTGGCCGGATGCTGTACATCCACCCCGACGAGTGCGTCGACTGCGGTGCGTGTGAACCGGTGTGCCCGGTGGAGGCCATCTACTACGAGGACGATGTCCCCGAACAGTGGAAGGACTACTACAAAGCCAACGTCGACTTTTTCGAGGACCTCGGCTCGCCCGGTGGCGCCGCCAAGATCGGCAAGATCGACAAGGATGTGGAGCCGATCACCAGCCTCCCGCCGCAAGGGTGATGAGCGGCGTCCGGTCACTCCCTGACTTTCCGTGGGACTCGCTGACCGGCGCCGCTGACACCGCTCGTGCGCACTCCGACGGGATAGTCGATCTCTCGGTCGGTACCCCGGTAGACGAGGTGCCCGAGGTGATCAGGCGGGGGCTGATGGCCGTTGCCGAGATCCCGGGCTACCCGGCCACCCATGGCACTGAGCAG
>JBOHEL010000183.1:0-9004 GCA_050700995.1 Sciscionella sp.
GGGCCGGTCGGTCACGTCCTTCCCGGAGCCTGCGGCGAGCACGCCACCCGCCTCGGTGAGCCCGTAGAGACTGCTGACGCGAGACTTCACACCGGTGAACGCGGCCGCGATGCGCCCGCGCAGCTCGCCCGAGACGGCCGCACCGCCCATCGGGATCGAGGAAACGCTCGAGGTGTCGGTCCGCTCGAAGTCCGGGTGATCGAGCACGCGGCTGACCATGGTCGGGATACTCCCCCACGAGCGCACCCGTTCGGTCTCGATGAGCCGGAGCGCCTGCGCCGGGTCGAACCGCCCCTCGAGAAAGACGAGGCGCCCGCCGGAGAGCAGCGTCGTGCAGCAGACCTGGACGCCGGCGAGGTGAAACATTGGCACGGACAGCATGCTGACCGTGCCAGGATGGTCGTCGGGCAGCTCGTTCGGCAAGCGGCCGGTCAGCACCAGGAGGTTGTGGATGTTGGCGACCACAGAGCGCTGGCTCATCAGTACGCCCTTCGGTGCGCCCGTGGTTCCGGAGCTGAATATGATGACGGCCAGCGCGTCCTCGTCGCGCGGCCATTGTGGCAGCGGCACGGTCCGCGAGTCGTCGTCCACGATCTGCCGCAGCTCGGCGAACGCAACTTGCGCCACCGCACTTCCGGCAGCCGGATCACGGTCGGAGACCACAAGATCCGGTTCCACCGCGCCCAGCGCCTCGGTGGCCGCGCCCTCTGTCCACCACGCGTTGCCGAAGACTGCCGCCGCTCCCAGCGCCTGCACAGCCCAGAACGTGACGACCCACTCGATCGAGTTGAACCCGAGAAGCACCACGCGTGCGCCCGGTCCGACGCCCTTGGTGCGAAGCCGTTCGGCGACGCGGGCAACGGCGGCCTCGTGCTGCGCAACGGTCAGCCGGCGGCCGCCCTGGACGAGCAGCTCACGCTCGGCCCACCGACGAGCGGACAGGAGGAGGTCCGCCACTGCACGAGGACGATCGGTGTAGACGAGCGCCGGGCGGCCATGGACGGTGCCCCGCTCGACCTCGCGGCCCCAGGCGACATCGAATACGCCCGCGGCGGCGGACTCCAGCGCCGTCACTTGTCGTCCTCGATCAGGATCGCGAGCTCGGGGCAGTTGTCGGCGGCGAGCAGCGCGACCTCCCGCCGGTCCTCGATGACAACGCCGTCGCCGGCCGCCGATGCGTAGCCGAAGTCGTCCAGCACGAAGAGGTCAGGAGCCAGTGCACTGCACCGGTTGTGTCCCTGGCACAACTTGCCATCCACATTGATCCGCATCGCCACTCCTTAACTTGGTCACGTTTCAGCGCATTCACGTCGGATCGTCACACACACAATACACTTCTTGCGCCAAAGTTGCCCATCGTGTCTAATGTGAGCAATCGACTACGTACCAGGAGCGCGCCATGACCGAGTCCGCCGTCCTCGAGCAGCCCAGCCGACCTCTTCAGATCCAGGAGATCGATCTCGATGCGCCGCACCAAGGAGAGATCAAGGTCGAGCTGGTCGCGACCGGCGTGTGCCACTCGGACATCGCCGTCTACACCGAGCAGCTTCCCAACCCCATGCCGGTGGTGCTTGGCCACGAGGGCGCCGGCACCGTCGTCGAGGTCGGCGACGGCGTCACCGACCTCGCCCCCGGCGATCGGGTCGTGCTGTCCTGGCTCGCCCAGTGCGGGGAGTGCTTCTACTGCGTCAAGGGTCAACCCCAGCTGTGCGAGACGGCGGGTGTCGCCTTCGCCAAGGGCGCGCTGCTCGACGGGACGACCCGCTACAGCCGAAGCGGGCAGGGCATCTACCAGATGGCCGGGCTCGGCACCTTCTCGAGGCACTGCGTCGTTCCTGGCCGGTCGGCCATGAGGGTGCCCGACAGCATCCCGATGACCTCTGCTGCACTGATCGGCTGCGGGGTACTCACCGGCTGGGGCGCCGCGGTCAACACCGCGGGCATCCGAGTCGGCGACACCGTGGCCGTGCTCGGCTGCGGCGGCGTCGGTCTCAACGCGATCCAGGGCGCGCGGGTCGCTGGGGCCAGCACGATCATCGCGGTCGACATGCACGACGAGCGGCTCGAGCTGGCTCAGCGACTTGGCGCGACGCACCCGCTCAAGGCGGGAGACAAGATCGCCCGTGAGGTCCGAGGGCTCACCGGCGGGCGCGGCGTCGACGTCACCCTCGAGGTGGTCGGCCGCCAGGAGGCGATCAACGACGCGATCAACATGACCCGGCGTGGGGGCCAAGTCGTGCTCGTCGGCGCAGGTGGCGATGACGTCAAGGTCTCGATCTCTTCGTTCACCGGAGTTGTCATGACCGAGAAGGTGATCCGCGGATCGCTCTACGGCTCGTCCGACGTGAAGCGTGACGTGCCCCGGCTGATCCGGCTCTACGAGTCAGGTCTGCTCAAGCTCGACGAGCTGGTCACCGAGGTGTTTCCCTTTGAGAAGGTCAACGATGCCGTCGACTACTGTCTCTCCGAGCGCGGTGCTCGCGCCGTGATGGAGTTCTGATCGAGCCTGCGCTTGAGCGGGAACGAACGGCACCTGGACGAAATGGGCACCTTCACCACAATGCCCGCCACCACCGAGACTCCGGCCCATCTCGACATCATCGTCTCCGAGCGCCGCGCGAGGGTACGCGACGAGGCAGGCGTCAGGGTTCTCCGGCGCCTGACCGTTACTTGCGTTGGTACGGAAGGAAATCCGTGCCGTAAAGCTCGCGCGCAATAATGATCTTCTGGATCTGTGCGGTGCCGTCTGCGATCTCGACGGCCATCACGTCCCGCAGCCGCTGCTCGAAAGGCAGTTCCTGCGCGTAGCCGTAGTTGCCGTGGATCAGCAGGCAGTCCTTGACGGCCTGGCTCGCCATGAGCGGGCCGTACCACTTGGTCATCGCGGCCTCTGCGGTATGCCGGATGCCCTTGGTGCGCCGCCAGAGCGCCGAATAGCACAGCAGCCGGGCCGCCTCAAGCGTCGTGGCGTGCTCGGCCAGCGGGAACGAGATGCCCTCGAAGCGGGCCAGCGGAGCGCCGAACGCCTGCCGGTTCCGCGCGTATGCTGCCGTCTCATCCAGGCAGGCCCTGGCGCAGCCGATCGCAGTGAGGGCGAGCAGCGGGCGGGTGAAGTCGAAACCGTTGAGCACGTTGCGGAACGCGGAACCCTCGGGTCCGATCAGTGCATCGGAGGGCACTCGCACGTTGTCGAAGTGGATGACTCCCCGACCCATCGACTGCCACCCTGTGTCCGGGATGTCGGAAGTCATGATGCCGTCCGCCACGAGATCGACCAGGAACGCCGACACGCCGACACGCTGGTCGTCCCGATAGGTCTGCGCGGTGACGATCATCGCGCTCGCGTGGGCGAGCATCGTCACCGAGGTCTTCTCGCCGGTGATCAGATAGCCGTCGTCGTCGGCGATCGCCTTGGTGCGTAACGCTGCTGCGTCCGAGCCCGACCCAGGCTCGGTGAGACCGAACGACACGTACTTCTGGCCTACGACGAGCGGCGACAGCCATGCCTCGCGAACCCGCTCGGAGCCGTGCTCGCGGATCAGCGCGGACATGAGCAGGGCCGGGATGACCGCGTTGGCGACGTTGAAGTCGGCGTACGCGAGCTCCTCAACCGCCAGGCCGGCGGCGACGAAATCGTCCTCCTCAAGGCCGCGGTGCTCGGGCCCGGCGAGCAGGCCAAGCACGCCGAGATCGGCCACCTGCCGGTGCAGCTCCCATGGGAACGTCGTGCGCTTGGCCCGTTCGAGGTAGCCCGGCGCAACTTTGGCGCGGGCGAACTGCCGCACGACGTCCCTGACGACCGCCTGGTCCTCGGTCAGTCCGAAGTCCACGACGCGGCCTCAGGCCTTGGGCCGCTGCACGACCTGCAGCTGGGTGAACTCCCCAAGTCCCCACGGTCCGTTCTCGACGCCGACGCCGCTCCACTTCGAGCCGCCGAACGGCACCTCAGGTGACAGCGCCAGGTGGTCGTTGACGAAGGCCGTCCCGCAGTCCAGCTCCTCGGCGACTTTCCCTGCCCGCTCGACGTCGCCGCTCCAGATCGACCCGGACAGACCGAAGTTCGTCGCGTTGGCTCGCTCGATCGCCTCGTCAAGCGTCCGGTACCTCATGATGGGCATCGCCGGACCGAACTGTTCCTCATCGACGATCCGCATCCCCTCGGCGACGTCGGTGAGGATCGTCGGCTCGAAGAAGTAACCGGCGCGCTCCATCGACTTGCCGCCAGTGACCGCAGTGGCGCCAGCACCGAGCGCGTCGGCAACGAGTCCGCTGACGCGGTCGAACTGCATCTTGTTCTGGATCGGTCCGAGCTGCATGCCGGCCTCGGTCCCCGGTCCCATCCGCACCGTGCGCGCGCGGTCGGCGATGGCCTCGACGACCGCGCCGTGCAGGTGATCAGGCACGTAGACCCGCTTGATGCCGGCGCAGATCTGCCCGCAGTTGATGAAGCCACCCCAGAAGACGCCCTTGGCGATGGTCGCCGGGTCCGCATCGTCGAGGATGATCGCCGCGTCGTTGCCGCCGAGTTCGAGCGTGAAGCGCTTGAGATCGGGAGCGGCAGCCGCGGCCACGAGCTTGCCGGTAGCGACCGAGCCGGTGAAGCTGATCTTGCGCACGTCCTGGTGAGCCGTGAGCCATGCCCCGAGGGCGTCGCCACCGCTGATCACGTTGAGCACGCCAGCCGGCAGCGCCTCCTGCATCACCTCACCGACCAGGAGCGTCGAGAGCGGAGTATACGGCGACGGCTTGAGCACCATGGTGTTTCCCGCCCGCAATGCCGGGCCGACCTTCCACCCGAGCAGCAGCAGCGGGAAGTTCCATGGCGTGATCGCCGCAACGACGCCGTGCGGACGGCGGCGCAGCTCGCTGTGCACCTGCTCGTTGTCCAGGATCGTCTCGCGCGGCAGCTCGAGCTCGGCCGCAGCCCGGAGCCAGCGCGCGGTCTCGCACACCTCGTACGCCGCTGCCGCCAGCGGCTTGCCCTGCTCGGCCGTGAGCACCGGTGCGATCCGGTCGACCTGGTCCTCCAGCTTTCGGGCCGCCTTGTGCAACGTCTCAACCCGCATGCCCTCGTCACGCGCCCAGCAACGGCCGGCGCCCATCGCTGCGGCGACGGCCGCGTCCAGCTGCACTCGGGACGCGTCAGGAGCCCGCGCGAATACCTCTCCGGTGGCGGGATTGACCACACCGAACTCGGTCGCTGCGCCGACACGCTCGCCGTTGATCGTCATCAGGGGACTCAAGGGGACACCGCCGTAATGTGAAGTGCCGCGACGCGCGCGGATCGGATGCTGCTCAAACCTTATTCTACACATTAGATGCTTGTGTTGCTATTCATGTATAGAATATGCGAAGTCGCAGCATGCACAACCGACCCACCGAGGAGCGCGCATGGATCTCAAGGTCACCCGCTACACCGTGGACGCCAACGGCATCGCCACCCTCTGGCTGTCGCGGCCGGGGCGGGCCAACTCATGGACCGGTCGGATGCACGCCGAGTACCGCTGGATCTGCGCGCATCTCGACGCGGACCCGCGAGTGCGGGTGATCGTGCTCACCGGCGAGGGAGACATCTTCTGCGGTGGCGCGGACTTCAAGGCACTGGACCACTACACGAAGACCGATCACTACGACCCAGCACTGTCTGCCGACGCGGCCCGGCCAGGATACGGCGTACGCCCAGAGTTCGACGCGGATATGGCCTGGCAACTGGGGCTGCGCACGCCGATGATCGCAGCCATCAACGGTGCGTGCGCCGGCATCGCGGTGGCCCTGGTCGCGTTCTGCGATCTGCGCTTCGCCGTGGAGGACGCGAAGATCACCACGGTCGCCGCCAAAATCGGTCTGCCCGCCGAGTACGGCCTGTCCTGGATCCTGCCTCGGCTGATGGGCGTCACGCACGCTGCCGACCTGATCCTCACCGGCCGGGTGGCAACGGCCGACGAGCTGCGGCACAGCGGGTTCTTCAACAAGGTGCTCCCCCGCGACGGCTTCCGCGACGCGGTCTACAGCTACGCCCGGTTGATCGCTGCGGCGTCGCCGGCCGCGGTGAGCACGGCCAAGCGGCAGATCTGGGACGACGTGCTCGCACACGACCCGGCCAAGGCGGTCGCACGCAGCAAGCAGCTCATCGGCGAGCACATGCAGCTGCCGGACTACGCCGAGGGCGTCGCCGCGATAACCGAGCGACGCGCGCCGCGTTTCAAGTCGCGCGACCGGACCACCACCACGTCCTGAAGTACCATGCGCCGGGTCGACCCACCCGACACCCACCGACCGGAGCGCGCAGGAATGACGACGCACCAAGAGCTCGCGACCTCGGCGCTCACGCCAGGGAGCGCGCGTTCGCTGCTGCTGACGGTGCTCGGCGAGTTCGTTTGGCCTACCGGGCAAGCGGTCTGGACGTCGTCCCTCCTCTACGCGCTCAAGGGCCTTGGCATCGAAGAACAGACCGCGCGCCAGGCTATCGCTCGCGCCTCGGCCTCAGGCTGGATCGACGCCGAGCGGCAGGGCCGCGCGGTGCGCTGGTCGCTCACTGCCGCCGGCCGCCACATCTTCGATGAGGGGTCGCCGCGGGTCTGGTCGATGAGCAGCCCGTTCAGTGAGTGGAACGGAACCTGGCTGACGCTGCTGGTGACGATCCCACACACTCACCGCGGCGCCCGCAAGAAGCTTTACTCCGGGCTCACGTGGGCTGGTTTCGGCAACCCCGCATCCGGCGTCTGGCTCACCCCGCACCCCGAGCGCAAGACCGAGGTCGCCGATCTGATCGCACAGCTCGACCTGCAACCTGCCACGCTGTCCATTGTCGGGAAGGTCGACGGTGTCGGGATCTCCGAGCAGGACATCGTCGAAAAGGGTTGGGACCTTGACGCACTCGAGCGGCACTACACCGACGTTCAGAAGGCACTGTCGGGGATGAAACCCGGCCAGGGCGATGAGAGACTCTTCGCCTACATCCGGATGATCAGCGTGTGGCAACGCTTCCCGTTCTCCGACCCACAGCTCCCCGAGGCGCTGGCGCCGGACTGGATCGGGCGTCGGGTCGCGCGGCATATCGAAGCCAAGCGGGCGCAGTGGACAGACGCGGTGCAGGCCCGGTGGGCCGAGATCGACGCAGGCGGCGGGAGGTAGCGCCCGCGGCGAACACCGCTGCGGTCGTGGTGCCTGCGAACTGCCGTAGCACCACGCCAGAATCACTCGACGACGAAGCGGACCCGCTCCGGACCACGCGTCTGACCACCGGTCCAGGAGATCTGCTCACCCTGCTCCAGGCGGAAGCTCGGCATCGCCCGCAGCCACTCTTCGAGCGTGACGCGCAGCTCGAGCCGGGCCTGGTTGGAGCCGAGGCAGCGGTGCGCGCCCGACCCGAAGGTGATGTGCCGGTTCCGGCGTCGGGTGACCTGTAGCTCGTCCGGGTCCTCGAAGACCGCGGGGTCGCGGTTCGCGGCGGCGAAGGGCAGCACGACGCGCTCCCCCGCGTGCACACACCGACCGTGCACGTCGACGTCCTCGACCGCCAGTCTGCCGACGGTGACTGGGGCGTAGTACCGCAGGAACTCCTCGATCGCAGTGTCGAGCAGGTCGGGCTCGGCGACCAGCCGCCGCAGGTCCTCCGGATGCGTGGCCAGGTGCCAGATGATCGACCCGATGGCGCTCCACGTGGTGTCCGCGCCCGCGATGAGCACCAGGAACCCGGCGCCGATCCGGTGCTTGCGGCTGAGGGCTTCGCCGTCGATCTCCGCGGTATTGAGGTAACTGAGCAGATCGCCCCCGGTGTTGCCAGCCCGCTCGCGCTCGGCGAGCAAGCCGTCGATGTAGGCGATGATCTCGCGGACGGCCTCGGCGCGGATGGTCTGATCCTTCGGCCCGACACGGATCATCCGGACCATCCAGTCGGCGATCTGGCTGCCGTCGGGCACGCCGAGGATTGAGGTCAGCACTGAGAGGGTCAGGGGCTGCGCGAAGTCCTCGATGACGTCGCCCCGCCCCTTCGCCGCGAGCAGCTCGACCAGCCGCCGGGCCTCCGCGCGGATCATCGGCTCCATCTCGGCGACCTTGGCGGGCATGAAGTACGGCATCAGAACGTCGCGGTTGGGCCTGTGCTCGGGTGCGTCCGAGGTGAGCGGCGGCAGGTGCAGCCCACCCGCGGACTCCAGTGGTCCGGCGACCTCGATGGCCCGTGAGGTGAACCGGTTGGTGTCGCGCGCCAGGTCTCGGATGTCGTCGTAGCCCGCGACCATCCACGAACCGCCCCACTTGTCCGTGTGCGCGACCGGGCAACCGCCCGCTCGCATGGCCTCAAACCGCGCGTGCGGATTGTCCCGAAACTCCTCGGAGTAGAGGTCGAAGCCGTCAACCGAGTGCGGTGCGTCTGTCGTCATGTCTATATATTACAGATGACGGAACTAAGTGTCTATAGCTGTAGATGAACTAGGTGGCAGGGGCAGTGCTTGACGACGAGGAGCTCGCGACCTCGACCGGCAACAGTCCCGCGGCGAACTGGTCGCGAAGGACGAACTTCTGCACCTTGCCGGTCGGCGTGGACGGAAGCTCGTCGACGAAGCTCCAGTAGAGTGGTGCCTTGTGCGCGGCCAGTTGCTCGCGGCAGTAGGCGCGCATCTCATCCGGCGTGGGCCTCGCCACCCCGGGTGCCGGTCGCACGATGGCGGCGATCTGCTCGCCCCAGGTCGCGTCGGGCACGCCGATGACGGCTGCCTCGGCGACCGCCGGGTGCCCGTGGAGCAACTCCTCGATCTCGCGCGGGTAGATGTTCATCCCGCCACGCACAATCATGTCCTTGAGCCGCCCGGTCACCTTGATGAAGCCGCGCTCGTCCATGCTGCCAAGGTCGCCCATGTGCAGCCAGCCGTCGGCGTCGATCGTCTCCGAGGTCGCCTCGGGCATCCGGTAGTAGCCGAGCATGTTCTGGTAACCGCGGCAGCAGATCTCGCCCTGCACGCCGAGCGCTGCAATTCCGGTCCCGCCGGCATCGGCGATCTTG
>JBOHEL010000184.1:0-8875 GCA_050700995.1 Sciscionella sp.
ACTTTCGACGGTTATAACCATCGAAAGTACTCACGGATGGGCTGGGTGTCAGACGGCGAGGCCGGGGAAGATCTTGGCGGCATTCCCCGAAAGCACGTCACGCAGCACGTCGACCGGCAGGTCGAGCGCCCGCAACGCGGCGATGTTCCGGCTCGTTCCCGGCACACCAGGCCAGTCAGTGCCGAACACGAACCTCGTAGCGAGCCTGGCGAATTCGAACTTCGCGTAATACTCCGGCAGCTTCCGCGGCGGCAGGCCCGCCAGGTCGAGCCACACGTTGGGTTTGGCAAGCGCGAGAAACGCGGCGGCGTCATACCACCAGCCGCGGCCGCCGTGCGCGAAGACGAACTGCAGCTCGGGAAAGTCCTCGACTACGTCGGAGAGCAACTGCGGGTCGCCGAAACGTGCACGGGCACCGGGAAAACTGGATGTCCCGGAGTGCAGGATCACCGGCACACCGCGCTGCGCGCACACCTCATACGCCCGGTACAGCTCAGCGTCCGCGGGTGAGAACCCGCCGTGCACCGGATGGATCTTCAATGCCACAGCACCGAGGTCGAGCTGACGCTCCACTTCGGACGCCACAGGATGATGCAGATGCGGGTTGATATTAGCAACCAAACGGAACCGCCTCGGGTTGAACTCGACGATCGGCAGGTTGTCCTCGATCGGTTGGATTCCGGTGGCACGTGGGCTGTACTCGCAAAACAGCAGCACACGGTCGACACCCTCGGCCGCGAACAATGCATCCAATCGCTCCGGAACGGGATTGCCCGCGTCGTCGTAGGCGTCCCGCCAGGAATGCGGACCGGAGAACCTCTCAGCCCATTCCCGCCACGCGGGCTTCAGCGTCACCAAGCGGGGCGCGTGGACATGGGCATCCACCACCGTCTCGCCGTCGATCATCGAGTTATCTCCGTGTTCTCCAGGTGCTCAGCTGCGGGAATCGTAACCGGCCACCAGTTGGGTATCCGTCCCGACGGCACCGCAACCTGCCGCACCACCGGGCTGTCCGATCGCCTCGTCCCTGCCGGGAAGGGGGTCGGTGAAGAATCGCTTATTGTCCTCCACGAATGCCGAGTACTCCTCGGGAACCATCCGGTCCTGCGAAATCGCCTCAACCGGGCAGACCGGCTCGCAGGCACCACAGTCGATACACTCGAAGGGATTGATGTAGAGCTTGCGGTCCCCCTCGTAAATGCAGTCGACCGGGCATTCCTCCATGCAGGAACGATCGGTGATGTCGATGCACGGTTCGGCGATGACGTACGGCATGTCTGCCTCCTGTGGCGGTTTGTCAGGCGGCAGCGGTCGCCTGTGCGGGCGTGTCCGTGGAATGCCCAGGGAACAGCGGCTGGTCAGGGTCGATATGGTGGGCCGCGTTGTTCACAGCGGTGGCCGCCTCGCCGAAGCCGACCGCGATCAACCGCACCTTTCCGTGGTAGTCATTGATATCACCTGCGGCAAAGATCCCAGGAACCGAGGTTCGCATCGCCGGATCCACTGGGATATGGCGTCGATTCTCGATATCGATCCCCCACTGCAGCAAAGGCCCAAGGTTCGCGGTAAAGCCGAGTGCCGCGATAATCTTCTGGCAGGGCATCGTGCGCACCTGCTTGGCGCTGTCGGTGACCTCGACTGCGGCGATACTGCCGTTGCCAGCCACCTTGGAGATCTGGGCACTGGTAATAATCTCGACATCGCTGGCCCGCACCGCTGCCACGGTCGCGGGGTGAGCGCGGAAGGTGTCCCGGCGATGCACCATGGTGACGGAATTGGCCACCGAATGCAGCGCCTGCGCCCAATCGAACGCCGAGTCGCCGCCACCGACGATCACCACATCGGAACCGGCGTAGTCGTCGAGCTCGCGCACGAAGTAGGCGAGCCCGTTGCCCTCGAATTCGGCTGCCGCAGGGAGCGGGCGCGGCGTGAAGGTGCCGATGCCACCGGTTACGAGCACTGACAGGGCCTCGATCCGCACACCCCGATGAGTAGTGACCGCGAACGACTCCGATCCGCCACCCGCACCTGGCTGCCGCCTCAGCACCTCCGCGCGATGCCCGAGCAGGTAGACAGGGTCGAACGGCTCCGCCTGCTGTAACAACCGCTCCACCAAGTCCCTGCCACGGACCGAGGGGAAACCCGCGATGTCGAAGATCTGCTTCTCCGGGTACATCGCGCTGATCTGGCCACCTGGCTCCGGCAGCGAATCGAGCACCGCCACCGACATACCGCGGAAACCGGCGTAGTAGGCGGCGAACAATCCGGTTGGGCCTGCGCCGATGATGAGTAGGTCGACAGTCACCGAGGCGGCATCGTCATCCGATACGAACATGGCGGCTTCCTTCTCAGCTTGGGACGATAGGGCTTTGCGTTGCCACGATAGTGAGCTGCTCCGCCTGGAATTCCGAACGGGCCATCTCCCTGACCACATTGCGACGGACTTTCCCGGTGGCCGTCTTGGGCAGTTCGGTGACCTCTATGACCGCTCGCGGGCGCTTGAACGCGGCGAGGCCGTCACGGCACCATTGGATCAGCTCGCCTGGATCGACATGTTGGCCCGATACCGCGACAACGCATGCCACCGGCTTGTCCAAATCGTCGGAGTCGGGCACGCCGACCACGACGGCCTCCGCGACACCTGGGAACTCCAGCAGCCGATCCTCCACCTCGCGCGGCGTCACCCAGATCCCGCCTGCCTTGAGCATGTCGTTGGACCGGCCGAGACAGCTCAACGTGCCGTCCGAATTACGGACATAAGTGTCACCGGTGCGCATCCACTCGCCAAGAAACACCTGCCGGGAAATGTCGGCGCGGCACCAGTATCCGGTGGCCGCACTGCCGCCGCGCACGTACAGTTCGCCCGGTTGCCCTTCGGCGTTGATCACCGCACCGTGCTCGTCGCGGATCTCCACCTGGTAGCCGGGCACAGGCGTGCCGGAGGAACCGGGATGCACATTGCCCGGCCGGTTGGAGAGGTAAATATGCAGCAGCTCTGTCGAGCCTATGCCGTCGAGCACCTCGACCCCGAACCGTGTGACCATGCCGTGGTACATCCGTGGCGGTAGCCGCTCGCCCGCGGAAACACCCTGCCGCACCGAAGCGAACGCGGCGTCCGGCACGTCGCTGGCCAGCAGCGGCCCCCAGAAACTCGGGGTGCCGAACAGCAGCGTCGCACGGTCCTTGGCGGCACGCTCGGCGAACAACCGAGGACTCGGCCGCGCCGGTTCCAGCAGTGCGGTCCCACCAGCCGCGAGCGGGAAGAACATCGAATTCCCGATGCCGTAGGCGAAGAACAGTTTCGCCACCGACAGGCAACGATCCACCCTCGTCATACCGAGCACCTGCCTGCCGTAGTTTTCGGCGACCAGCTCGATATCGATATGGCGGTGCATCGCCGCCTTCGGCTTGCCCGTGGTGCCGGAGGTGTAGAGCCACAACGCGGGCGAATCCGGCCACGTCGGGTAGCCGTCAACGGCATCGCCCCGGTCAACCGCGCCCATCAACGCTCGCCAGCTGTGCCCGGTGACGCCATCGGGGAGGTTACCTGCATCCGCCCCGGCGATCACGACATGGCGCACGTCCGGTGCTTCGGCCACGGCCTCGTGCACGACGACAGCGAACTCCGAAGAGCCGAGCACGACGCGGGTTCGCGAGTCCACCACCAGCTTGCCGAGTTCGACGCCGGTCAACATGGTCGAGGATGGCACCGCGACGGCTCCGAGATACATCGTGGCGAGGATCGCGGTGAACAGTTCGACGTCGTCGACCATGCACATCAGCACGCGTTCCTCGGCCCGCACTCCGATCTCGCGCAGCCCAGCGGCCACCCTGCGTACCTCTACCGCCAGCTCGGCGTAAGTCAACGTGCGATCTGGGGTGACGAGTGCGGTGTCCTGCCCGTCACCCGCACGTATATGACGGTCCAGCAGATAGTCGGTCGCGTTGAAACGGCCCGTGGGCTCTACCGTTGACATGTCGCTGCCGCCCCTTACAGGTACACGTACTCGTAGTCGAACGGTTTGCCGTTGATGCCGTTGGTGGGTGGGGAGACCCAGCTGGCGATCTTGCCGCGCTGATACACCGGCCGCATCAGCGAGCGCACGAACATCAGGTCCTCGCTTGTCGGGAGCCACCTGTCGCGCCCCGCCTGCCAGGTCTGCTCGTCCACGATCGTGCCTTCCGGGGTGACGTGGAACTCGGCGTTGACACCGACATTCCGATTGAACCCGGGATGGGGCAATGCGAACCGGAAGTTGATGTCGCTGTCAGCGAGGATCTTGTTCCACCGCTTAAGCCCGTTCTCGCAGTCGGAGATGTACTCGCCCCGCAGATCAAGGTTCAGCGCCAGCAGCGTTTGGACCTCGTCCTGGCTCCAGGTCCCGTCGGCGTTGGGTTTCTGCAGGAAGGTACTCGCATCGGTGAGATGGTGGTCGTCCTTGCGGCGGGTTTCCTGCCAGCGCCCCTTGAGCCCAGCGGTGTAGTAGTTGCCCGCGTTGGTGGACGTCTCGCCGCCGAACAGGTCGAGCGACACCGTGTAGTGGAAATTTATGTATTTCTGGATGATCTCCAGCGGGATGCCGCCGCGTGAACCGATGTCCATGGTGTCGTGCTCGCGGATCAACTGCGCGGAACGTGCCACCACCCTGTCGACACCAGTGGTGCCGACGAACATGTGATGGGCCTCTTCCTTGAGCATGAACTCACACGTGCGCGACAATGGGTCGAACGCCGATTCTTTCAACGTTCCGAGCTGGTACTTGCCGTCCCGGTCGGTGAAGTAGGTGAACATGAAGAACGCCAGCCAGTCCGCGGTCTCCTCGTTGAACGCGCCGAGGATCCTTGGGGTGTCCGGGCTGCCGGAGTTGCGGAACAGCAGCCCCTCGGCTTCCTCGCGGCCCTCCTTGCCGAAGTAGGCGTGCAGCAGGTACACCATCGCCCACAGGTGGCGGCCTTCCTCTACGTTGACCTGGAAGAGGTTGCGCAGGTCGTAGAGGCTCGGTGCGGTCAGCCCGAGCAGCTTCTGCTGTTCGACCGACGCGGGTTCGGTGTCGCCCTGGACCACGATCAGCCGCTGCAGGTCCGCGCGATACTCGCCGGGCACTTGCTGCCACGCGGGCTCGCCCGCGTGCTCACCGAATGCGATCTTCCGCTCGCTGTTGCGTTCTGCCAGGAAGATCCCCCACCGATAGTCCGGCACATTGACGTGGCCGAAGTGCGCCCAGCCCTCGCGACCGACACTGACCGCGGTGCGCAGGTACACCCCGTGCGTTTCCAGTGTGGGACCCATCTCGCCCCACCAGTTCATGAACCTCGGCTGCCAGCCCTCCAGCGCCCGCTGCAAGCGGCGGTCCGAAGCGAGATCGACGTTGTTCGGGATCTTGCTGTCGTAGTCGATGCTCTGCGTCATGCTGCTCACACTCGCTTCCGGTCGAAGACGGCTTTCTGCCCGGTGCCGTAGCGGCGCAGCGCGCCGTGGGGGCCGGATGCGTTGGGACGAACGAATATCCAATTCTGCCACGCAGTGAGCCGTCCGAAAATCTTCGTTTCCATGGTCTCTGGGCCCACGAAGCGGTGGTTGGCCTCCATGCCGGTCAGCGCATCGGGGCTCAGCGCCGCACGGCCCTCTATCGCGATACGGATCTCGTCCTCCCAGTCGATATCATCTGGAGCCTCGGTGACCAAGCCCAGCTCGTTGGCTTCCTGCGCCGAGAGCTCGCGGCCGGATTCGCGGCGCAGCCAGTCCAGATGCGCGTCCTCGCCGTAGAAGCGGGAAGCCAACCGGGAGATGTCGTTACCCATCGGGAGAACGCCGAAGTTGACGTTCGAAAGTTGAATCGACGCCCGCTGCTCGGATTCCTCGTCCTCGATCGGCGGACCGTCCAACATGTACTGCCGGTCGCAGGCGAGCGCCAGCTCCAGCAGCACGCCCGCGAAACAGCTCCCTGGCTCGATCAACGCGATCAGGCTGCGGCTTGTGACATCCAGCCGCTTGAGGGTGCGCTTGTAGTAATGCAGGATCTCGTTTGCCAGCCAGTCATCCTCGGACGCTGCCAGCACCGCCTTCTCGTGGGCGAGCACCTTCCCGGCATCGCCTTGGGTGCGGATCAGCCAGGTGCCGAGCTCGACCTCGTTGGTGCGCAGCCGCAGTATCAGATCGTCCAGCTCGCGGGTAACGGCGAGCAGCCAGTTCAGCGCACCTTGGGCATGGATTTCCTCGGCATGTGCGGGCGCGTCGTCCTCCGGCCCGCGCACGGTGATCTCCACGGTGCCCGCGGTGCGGTCCAGCGCGGCCGACACGTGTGAATAGGTGATGGAGTCCGCGGTGACCTCCCGCCGCAGCGGCGTCAGCTCGACACCCCTCGCGTCCGCGGGTCTTGAACTGCGCTCAGCCAATTGCAGCGCGCGCTTGTGCACGCTCTCGTGGAACTCACGACGTGGTGCCAGCTCATCGACCAGCTTCCATTCCACGGCTGTCTTGCCCTTGACGCCGTCGCTGCGGGTGGCGAAGATGTCCGCTCGGTCCTTGCGCACCTTGCGCTTGTCAACCACCCTCGTCAGGCCGCCGGTGCCCGGCAGTACGCCGAGCAGCGGGACCTCGGGTAGTCCGACAGTCGACGAGTTGTCGTCTATCAGCACGATCCGCTCGCAAGCCAGTGCCAACTCGTAGCCACCGCCAGCACACGCACCGTTCACGGCGGCGAGATAGGTCTGGCCGGAATTCTCGGTCGCGTCCTCGATGCCGTTGCGGGTCTCGTTGGTGAACTTGCAGAAGTTGACCTTCCAGTAGTGCGGTGAGGCCGCAAGCATCCGAATGTTCGCGCCCGCGCAGAACACCTTCTCCTTGGCACTGGTCATGACGACCGAGCGCACTCCTGGGTGCTCAAAACGCAACCGCTGCACCGCGTCGTAGAGCTCGATGTCCACGCCAAGGTCGTAGGAGTTCAGCTTCAGCTCGTAACCGGGAACCAGGCCGCCGTTCTCGTCGACGTCCATCTCTAGCCAGGCAACCGGCCCCTCGATGTGCAGCTTCCAGTGCTGGTAGCTGTCCGGGTGCCGGTCGAAGGACACCTCGGGAACGGCTGCGGTCACCGAATCCTGGGGGGTTCGCGCTGCCCCGTCGGCAGCGTCGACCTGGTCGGTAGCGACCGTCATGTCGAGCGCCTCCTTGCTGTGGTGGATCGTGTAGAACTAGTGTCTACATAAATACCGTCCACCGTCAAGCTTGTGTAGAATAAAACCTCTGGCTACCGTGATAGTCCCCCAGTGACTACGGTCACACCAGACGAGAGAGGCCGCCCTATGCAGGAGCGAGGCGTACCAGCGCGAGAGCTGTCCGATGCGGAGCTGGAGCGACAGGGCGCACAGGCGCACCTGACTCGCAACCGGATCTTCCTGCACGGCACCGCCGAGCAGTTCCGCTACCACACCGACCGGATGCTGGAACTCGAGCAGGAGTACCTGCGCCGCCACCCCAAGCGAACCTGGCAAGGCACCGACGACCGGCTGGGCACCGGCACGCCCGATCTGGCAGAGGCCAACAAGCTGGCACAGGTCAGGTTGCTGTTCAAATCCTTCGTGGACCAGATGAATGTGCTGCTGGCGGACGACACCGAGCAGGAACCACCCACCGAACCCGACGAGCGCGCCCGCCGCTTACTGGCGCGCTTCGCGCACGCCCCCAACGGCAGCATGCACAAGCTCGAAGCCCACCAGTGCGCCAGGGAGCTGGGCATGACTCCGCCCGAGGTCGCCGCACTCTACAAGCACCAACCACCACTGCTCGCCACCGCGGCGCAGCAACGCGTCATCACCGATGCTGGACGCGAACTGATCAGCTAGTGTCCTGCTACCGGCAAGGGGTGGTAACGGGTCACCGAGAACGCCGCCGTCACCGTGCCGTGCGGAGTGAAAGGTACGTCGCCGACCGTGTGATGGAACGCGTTCGGTCCCATAGCCACGATTCGCCGCTGGTCGCTCTCGTCGAGCGTAAGCCGCCGCCGAAGGACTTCATGGTCGACTCGCCCGAACATCGGTTCGATGGTGGCTCGCAGGCGCTGTTGCTTGCGTTGGTCGATAGTGAGGAGCGGCGTGGCGTCACGCAGTTCGATCAGATGGTCGGGTTCGGGAGTGACGATGACAAGAGCGCCGGTCGGTCGCAGCACGCGGTGGAACTCGGCGGCGTTGCGCGGGGCGAAGATGTTGAGCACCACATCGACCGATGCGCTTGCCAGCGGCCAGTCGCGCCACACGTCCCAGCCGATCGCCGCAGCGCGCGGATGCGCACGCCCGGCGTGCCGAAGAACCGCAGCAGAGGAGTCCATGACCAAGCCGACCGCCCGGGGCAGCCGCGCGAGGACATGGGCGAGGTAGTAACCGGTGCCACCTCCCGCGTCCACAACCACCCGGGGGTCGGTGCCCGCCCGCATTGCCATCGATCCGACAAGAGCGGCCAGATCGCGGAAGTGCTCGCCGCGAAGGAACGCAACGCGGTTCTCCACCATCTCGGCGGTGTCTCCGGAACGGCGATGGCCAATCGCCGCCACGAGATTGACGTAGTTCTGGCGGGCGATATCGAAAGAGTGCCGCTCCGCACACGACAGCAAATGATCCCGACGTACCAACGATAACCCGCAAATCGGGCACAGCAGCGAGGCGAGGCTCCATGCGGATTCCACGGCACCTCTGTCAGCTCTGCGCATGGGAATCCTCCATGCGGGGGAAGGCGAGTACATCACCGCCAGAGTAGTGATCGCAACCGCGATCCGGAGGAGGCTAGTGTCCGCGTACGGCGAGCGCGAGGTATCGGTGTTCGACGTCGTCGACCGACTCGCAGCGCCAGCCCGTTTCAGCCAGCGCGGCCCGGATACGGGGG
>JBOHEL010000185.1:0-8849 GCA_050700995.1 Sciscionella sp.
CGGACCGCTCACCGGGGGTGGTGTCAGCGCGGTGAACTGGATCGCGGTCGGCCTACTGACGGTCGTCGGATGGGCTTTGGCCCTGGTGTTCATGCGAAACTACCGAGCCCGCGTCCCCTATTGGGTGTAGGCCGCGAGGTGCTCGCCTGTGAGGGTGGAGCGGGAGCCGACGAGTGCCCGCGGTGTGCCCTCGAAGACGATCCGGCCGCCGTCGTGGCCCGCGCCCGGGCCGAGGTCGATGATCCAGTCGGCGTGCGCCATGACCGCCTGGTGGTGCTCGATGACGATGACCGACTTGCCGTCCTCGACGAGCCGGTCGAGCAGGCCGAGCAGCTGCTCGACGTCGGCGAGGTGCAGGCCGGTGGTTGGCTCGTCGAGAACATAGACAGCACCGTCGTCGCCCATGCGGGTGGCGAGCTTGAGCCGCTGCCGCTCGCCGCCGGACAGCGTCGTGAGCGGCTGGCCGAGCCTGAGGTAGCCGAGCCCAACATCGGCGAGGCGGTCGAGGAGCTTATGCGCGACTGGGAGCTTGGCCTCACCGTCGCCGAAGAACTCCTCGGCCTCGGCCACCGACATCGCGAGCACCTCGCTGATGTCCTTGCCTGCGAGCTTGTACTCCAGCACCTCGACCTGGAACCGCTTCCCTTCGCAGACCTCGCAGGGCGTGGCGACACCTGCCATCATCGCCAGGTCGGTGTAGAGCACGCCTGCGCCGTTGCAGTTGGGACACGCGCCCTCGGAGTTGGCGCTGAACAGCGCGGGCTTCGCCCCGTTGGTCTTCGCGAACGCCTTGCGGATCGGGTCGAGCAGGCCGGTGTAGGTCGCCGGGTTGCTGCGTCGCGAACCCTTGATGGCCGCCTGGTCGACCGTCACGACCCCGTCCCGACCCGATACCGAGCCGTGGACCAGCGAGCTCTTGCCCGAGCCCGCCACGCCGGTGATGACGGCCAGCACACCGAGCGGGATGTCGACGTTGACGTCACGCAGATTGTTGGTGTCTGCGCCGCGCACCCCCAGCGTGCCGGTTGGCGTGCGCACCGTCTCCTTGAGTGAGGCCCTGTCCTCGAAATGGCGGCCCGTGATGGTGCTACCGGCCCGCAGCTTTTCGACGGTGCCCTCGAAGCAGACGGTGCCGCCCGCCGTGCCTGCGCCTGGGCCGAGGTCGACGACGTGGTCGGCGATCGCGATCGTCTCCGGCTTGTGCTCCACCACGAGCACCGTGTTTCCCTTGTCCCGCAGCCGAAGCAGCAGATCGTTCATCCGCTGGATGTCGTGCGGGTGCAGCCCGATGGTCGGCTCGTCGAAGACATAGGTGACGTCGGTGAGCGAGGACCCGAGGTGGCGGATCATCTTGGTGCGCTGCGCCTCGCCACCCGAGAGCGTGCCCGACGGCCGGTCGAGGCTGAGGTAGCCGAGCCCGATCTCGACGAACGAGTCGAGGATCTGCCGTAGCGACGCGAGCAGCGGCGAGACCGACGGTTCGTCCAGTCCTCGCACCCACTCGGCGAGGTCACTGATCTGCGTCGTGCAGGTGTCGGCGATGCTGGTCCCGTTGATCTTCGAGGACCGAGCCGCCTCGGTGAGCCGGGTGCCGTCACACTCGGGGCAGGTCGTGAAGGTGACCGCCCGGTCCACGAACGCCCTGACGTGCGGCTGCATCGACTCCTTGTCCTTGGCGAGCATCGATTTCTGGATACGAGGGATGAGCCCCTCGTAGGTCATGTTGATGCCTGCGATCTTCATCCTGGTCGGCACGCGGTGGAGGAAGTCGTGCAGCTCCTTCTTGGTGTATTTCCGGATCGGCTTGTCCGGGTCGAGGAGGCCCGACGCGCTGTAAAGCCGGTAGTTCCAGCCGCCTGCCTTGTAGCCGGGGATCGTGAGCGCACCCTCGTTGAGCGACTTGCCGTCGTCATACAGCTGGGTCAGGTCTATGTCGTTGACTGAGCCCCGGCCCTCACAGCGCGGACACTGACCGCCGGTGATGCTGAAGCTGCGCCGTTCCTTCACGGTCTTCCCGCCCCGCTCCATGGTGACCGCGCCCGCCCCACTGATCGAGGCGACGTTGAAGGAGAACGCCTGGGGCGACCCGATGTGCGGCTGCCCGATCCTGCTGAACAGTATGCGCAGCATCGCGTACGCGTCGGTGGCGGTACCGACAGTGGAGCGGGGGTCACCCCCCATCCGCTGCTGGTCGACGATGATCGCGGTGGTCAACCCGTCGAGCACGTCGACCTCGGGCCGCGCCAGCGTCGGCATAAAGCCCTGCACGAAGGCGCTATAGGTCTCGTTGATCATCCGCTGCGACTCCGCGGCGATCGTGCCGAACACCAGAGAACTCTTGCCCGAGCCGGAGACACCGGTGAACACCGTCAGCCGGCGCTTCGGGAGCTCGACGCTGACGTCCCTGAGGTTGTTCACGCGCGCGCCGTGCACGCGGATCAGATCGTGGCTGTCGGCGACATGCGACGCGGGCGCCTGCGCCGATGCGCGAACGCTCCGCCCCATCGCTACCGTGTCCATCCTGGTGGCCATGCTCATTGTGTCTCCATCTGTCTGACGGGGCCACCTTCGCGGTCCCCGTCGGCCTCGCCTGGAACCAACGGTACGGCGTGGCCAGCGCACGCGGGTCGAAGCCGGTGCGCGGGACGAACCGGTGCCCCCGCTGCTGCGGCAGCGCGGCAGCTGCCGTCGGCACTCACCGGTCTTGAAGCAGCCCGAGGACGTTGCCATCGGGGTCGGTGACGGTGGCCACCAGGCGGCCGCCACCGACGTCGTGCGCGGGCTCCTTCACGGTGGCACCCGCAGCGGTCACCTCGGTCAGCTTCGCCTCGATGTCCGGCACGTGCCAGTAGGCCACCGGCGAGGTCATGCCCTGCGGTCCACCGCCCGGCACAAGCCCGATGTGCTGACCCTCGGCCTCAAAGCCGACGTAGTAGGACTCGTCGGTCTGCGGCCGTGCGCCGAGCAGAGCCGCGTACACCTTCTTGGCTGCCGCCAGGTCGGAAACGGGATGCAGCACGGTCTTAATTCCCTTGGTGGAAGAGTTGGTCATGGTCACTCCTGAAGTCGTTGTCTGGTCGGGATTGTCTGACTCAAGAACGAACGGGAAGCCCGGAACGCGGCGCCCCGATCGCCCCGCATGGCGGGAATGTCGAGTGAATGGTGGGCTCCATGGCGGTCACGGTAGGTGCGGATCGGTTACCGGCGCTTCTCGATTCCTGACCGGTCTTGTCACCTGTTTCGCCACGCACGACGGCATCCCCGCAGTCGCGCGCGCCGCACGGCGCCGATAGACGCTAGGCGGCACACCAACCAACTCGGTGAAACGACTACTGAAAGTGCCAAGCGACGAACAGCCGACCCTGAAACAGACCTCGGTGACACTACGGTCGCCACGACGCAGCAACGCCATCGCGCGCTCGATGCGCCGCGTCATCAGATAGGCGTACGGCGACTCACCGTAGGCGAGCCGGAACTCGCGGCTGAGGTGCCCGGCCGACATGTGAGCGCCGCGGGCGAGCGCCTCGACGTCCAGCGGCCGCGCGTACTCCCGATCGATCCGGTCGCGAACGCGGCGCAGCCGCGCGAGGTCGCGCAGGTTCCGCGCCGCGGCCGGTCCCCTGGTCACCTGCCAGATCGTGCCACATCGCGCCACATCGCGCCGGGGCCGCTGGCGGCTCAGCGCAGCTCCTGGATCCGGATCAGGTTGCCAGCGGGATCGCGGAATGCGCAGTCGCGAACCCCGTACGGCTGCTCGGTCGGCTCCTGGACGACCTCAGCGTCGCCTGCCTGCAGCCGCGTGAAGGTGCCGTCGAGGTCGGCGGTGGCCAGGATGATGACGGCGTAGGTTCCCTTGGCCATCATCTCGGCGATGGTGCGGCGCTCGTCGTCGGTGACGCCGGGGTCGGCGGCAGGCGGAGTTAGGACGATGGAGGTGCCCGGCTGCTCGGGAGCGCCGAAAGTGATCCAGCGCATCCCGCCGTAGCCGACGTCGTTGCGGACCTCGAAGCCGAGGGTGTCGCGATAGAAGGCCAGAGATGCCTCCGGGTCGTCGTGCGGGAGGAATGTCGAGTGAATGGTGAGTTCCATGCCGGTCACGCTAGTTGTGGCGCGGGGTGCGCGCTTCTCGATTCCTGACCAGTCTTGTCACCTGTTTCGCCACGCACGAGGGGATTCCCGCGCCGTACCGATCGGGCTACGAGTGCCCGCCCGGGCGATGATGCGCAACAAGGGCTGGCGCGCAGTCGCGATGTGAGAGGGGGTCGACGTGGGGCGGATTCGCAATCGATCTTGGTGCGTTGGGGGACGCTGTCACGGGTTCATCGGCATTACACGGAGACCCTTGACCCCCGCGCCGCGCTCTACCTCGAACGCCCGATCCACCAAGCGGAGACACCATGACCTACCAATCGGCGCAGGCACTACGCACCGCAATTGGAAAACCGGCTGCTGGCACGATCCACCGAGACTGGGGCCAGCCTGGACCGGCTACGCCGACGGGTGATGTTCGAGCGCATCATCGCCCGCATCCAAGCGGCGGAGCCGGTGCAGTGGGCACTCCAAGGTGGTATGGCACGTGAGGTTCGCCTACCCGACGATGCCCGCCTGACCAACGGACGTCGATCTCGGCCTGCGCGATGACGTCAACGGCGCGCCCGACCTCCACGAACGACTCATCGACATCCTCGCTACCGACCTCGACCATGACTACTTCATCTTCACCGCCGGCCCGCCGGAACGGCTACGTGATGACAGCGGCGGATTCCCCACCTGGCGCGCCAAAGTCAGCGCGCAACTGGCCGACAAGCCTTTCGGACGCATCCAACTCGACGTGTCCCCCCGGACTCATGAACTTCACGCCACCGACAAGCTCGCCATACCCAGCTCCTTGGCCTTCGCCGGCATCCCAGCAGTTGAGGTCGAAGCGGTCGACATCCACCGACATGCGGCAGAGAAGTTCCATGGCATGCTCCGCGACTTCGGGGAACGTGAGAACTCTCGGGTCCGCGACCTCGTCGACCTCGCCATTCTGCTCGAACACGGCCTGCTCGTACCCGAGCCAACGGCAGCCGCGGTCCGATCCGTATGGCTGGAACGCAACAACACCGAACCACCGGACGACCTCCCGCAACTGCCAGAATCATGGCCGGACCGCTACCAGCGACTTACGGCCGGCCAGGGCATAAAAATCCCGCCGTACCTCGCAGCCGTCGCCCACCTAACCCAGCTATGGCTCAACATGTTCCCCCGCGAGTAGCCAAAACAGCGATTGCTCGATCCAAGAAGACCATCCGAGCCCCCTCTTGTCGCTGGCTTGCGGTGCTGCGGTCCTTCCGGACGTCAGCGGCTTTTGACCTCATCAACACCAAGCCAGAGCGGGACACCTTGCGGGATTAGAACAAGAAAACAGCCCCTGACCAGGTAAAACACAACCACTGCCGGACATGACACCCACATCCAGCTCGACGCAAAACCCCTGGTCAAGGGCACTATTCTGACCTGCGTGGAGCTGAGGGGAATCGAACCCCTGACCTTCTCGATGCGAACTGGTGGCCGCAAGATCATCATTGGTGAAGTGCGAGGTCAGGAAGTTATAGCCAACCAATCGAATACAGCAACGAGCGCCTTGGTTGCTGTACTTTGCTGCTGTACTGAGATCCTGGGTTGGCCATGCTCAGCAAGCGAGCATCTTTTGGACCGCTTGGCGGCTCACGCTCAGCTCTCGAGCAATCGTCGCTTGTGAAACACCATCACTGATCAGCTCTCGAATCAAGTCGCGACGCTTGATCGCTAGCTGTTGCGCACGGCGTGCATGCTCAAGCGCCTCGGCTCGCACTTCTCGTAGATGATCGAACCTGTCTTGATGTGTGGATGCGTTCTCGTTCGCCATGTCAAGAGCATGTCAACCCCCAGTTGTCGTGTCAACCCCCAGTTGTCACCCACTACGCTGCAGCCCGCCTCCGCGACCGGTGCGATTGCAAACGTGCGCGGGTACCCATCCCCGCGATCCTGGCCGATCCTTTGCGGAATCGGGCGCCGTCAACCCTGGAACCGATCTCGCCTACCGGACCACCGAGGCAACCGCGGGCATGGTTGCCCGACGCAACCAGTGGGCGAGATCGGCGCGAAGCGGGGTTGACGGTGGTCGGCGGAGTGAAGACCCTCGACGGCCAGCGGGGATGCGACCTGTTCACCGGCAGTCGGCATGGTCGGGTGATGTTTCGTGATCTTGGTCCGGTTCTGGTGTCGCGCGTGCCGCACTGGCCGCCCGGGAGCGGAGCGGCAAGGGCGAAGCCGGTGCCGTCTGGCCGCGCGTCCGGCCCGGCAGGGGCCGGTTTAAAGACGTAACGAAACTTCTCACACCGCGTTGGTTGTCCTGTTTGGCGGTCTGCTGATCGTGGTGTGGGTCCTATGTCGTTGACCGCCTGGGCATTCGAGCTGGCCCAAGACAAGCTGGTCGAGTCGCTGCCCCGTCATTGGTCGTCGCTGGGGCCTACGGCCGCGCAAGGATCTCGTTGTCCATCGTGCGCAGGTAAGGTGCAACAAGTTCACCGTAGTCGGCCTTACGGGCAGCGGGCAGGTCTTTCCAACCAGTGACCGAGCCACGGCACACCGCAGCGCTACACAGACACACCGCCGGGAAGTGATCGATGGTGAAGTTGCGCATGGCGTAATCGAAGGTGACCTCCTGTCCGGCGCCGATCGCCCGGCGGGCGACGAAGTCGAAGGCATCCTCGGCGTTAAGGCGTACACCGCAGTTCGGATCGCAAGAATGGTTGACCATCGGCCCCAGGCCGCCGTGCCGCGCCCAGCGTCGCGGACCGACCTGCGTAGCGTGCGAATCGTTACCCGTCAACGCCCCCACCAGGAAACCCACCATGACGGTCTCGCCTTCCTCGAACGGGCGGGTGGCAACAACTCCCTCGCCCTTGCCCTCAGTCGCGGCGCGCAACGCAACGCCCTCCTCGCTAACCGCCTGGCCTCGCGTCAACCTCGCGGCGGGCTTGGCCGACCCATCGCCCAACACAAGCACGACGCTGGGCTCAGGATGCCCGCTGGATGCACAGTCCGGTGCTTTCTCGGTGCGGCTGATCGTCACTGTCCAGTTCACCTCGGGTGTGGTTGGGAGCACACGCCACCGGGGTCTGGGTGGACGCGCCTGTCGCAAGCAAGATATCGGCGATTTCGATCTCAGGTAGGCAGTGCCGGCGCTACCGGGACGGTCTGGACCGTGCACGATTGCTCGGCCATGGCCATCACCCTTTCCCGTGTCCTAGCTGACCATACCGCCGCACGTACCACACGAGATGTAAAGGATGCGGATCCCTTTTGATGTTCGGGTGGTCGTGCTATGCCTCCTCGCCGCGTAGCGTGGTGAGCCGAACGTAAAATACTCGTTGGTAGCATGGGCTTCTACGTGCTGATCTCCGGCAGTGCCGCCGGTAGTGGTGGCGTCGGCAGGCCGTACAGGCAGAGCCGTTCGGACTCACCGTGCGGGACGCATCCCCCACTGCCACCTGCTTGTGGCGCCCCCAACCGTGCAACGCCGTGACCAGCGTCAACGCCGCCCACCGACAAATTCGTCGCGCACCACTCGGGGCGTGTCGGTGTCGGTGCCGTCCGGTAGCGTGGTGATGTGGGTACAGATGCGACGGGCCGAGAGACGACGCGGTGGACGATCCACGGTGAACGCATGGTGGACGACACACGGAAGATGAAGGTCAGCATTGCATCGGTCACGCTTCCTGACGGTGTTGAGTTTGAGCAGTACGTGTTCCGGATGCCTCGTGCAGCAATGACGGTCGCGCTCAACGATGCTGATGAGGTGCTGATGATCTGGCGCCATCGGTTCATCATGGATCGGTGGACCTGGGAGTTACCCGGTGGCTATGTCGACCCAGGCGAAGAACCGGCAGCGACGGCAGTTCGAGAGCTCCGCGAGGAAGCAGGATGGATCGCGGGATCCATGACGCTCCTGACACGCTGCCAACCATTGGCGGGTAGTGCAGACTTCGAGAACTACCTCTACCTGGCTGAGGGCCTTCGTGACGGCGGTGAACCTGTAGACGTCAACGAAGCCGAGCGGATCGAATGGGTGCCGCTTGCGACCGTGCCTAGCCGGATCGCCAAGGGCGAGGTCATCGGCGCTGGGGCGCAGCTCGGCCTACTGCATGCGGCCCGTTTGCGGGGCTATTAGTCGATGCGCGCTATCGGGATGCGGTGTGCAGTCATGTTCTTGTACAGGCTACGTACGCGGGTGTCCTGGCTGAACGGTTCCAACCTCTGTGCAACATCGGACATGTAGGCGACCGTGCGCGTTGATCGCACGTTGCCTGCCATCTGCAACGCCTGTTGCGCGCACGCTACGGACTCGTCAAGGTCGCCCTTGTCTGCGAGAACACCCGCGAGTAGCGCCATGTTGAAGGTGCGGCCCCGTTCGTAACCGTCAGTCATCTGCAAGGACTGGCGAGCAAACCGTTCGGCGTCGGTGGGTCGGCCAAGGTCGCGCAGTGTATGGCCGAATTTGGCGGACAGATAGGCGTTGTCGAAGTATCCGAGCCATCCCGGTGTGCTGTCAGTGTGGATGCGGCAGAACTGGTCTTCGGCATCGCGGAGGGCAGTAAGGCACGCTTTGGTGTTTCCTTGCAACGCCAGGCCATGTGCTTCCATCACTGCCGCTTCTGCGATGAGGGCTGGCACACCTGCCTCTGTTGCGGCCCGTCGAGCTGCGAGGGCAAGGTCTATGGCCTCATCCGAGATGCGCAGGAATGCGGCTTGATGGCTCATGGCTGCGAGCATTTCTGCCGCCAGCGGCTTGTTCTTCGCTTCCTCGCACAAACGGAACGCCT
>JBOHEL010000186.1:0-8818 GCA_050700995.1 Sciscionella sp.
CAAGACCCCCAAACCGGTTTGGGGGTCTTGAAGACACCCCAACCCTGCTACGCGGGAGGGTCAGTCGTCGTCGTCGCTGTCTTCGGGCGATGTGCCGTTGTTGCCGGACTTGGAGACCTTGGCCGGTGCCTTGCGGGTGCGGCGCGCTGGTTGCCGCGGCACTGCCAGTTGCGACGGTGCGGGGGTCGGAGCACCCCCGCCGAGGATCAGCTCGGCGAAGGTCGCCATCGCTTCGTCCAAGTGGCCCGCGTACTGACGCTCGGAACCGTCGTGCGCCCTGCGTATCACCTCACGGACAGTGTCGGCCGTCGGCCGCTCCGCAACGGAGCCCGCCAGCTCGGTGAGCCTGCCCGACAGGGTGTTCTCGGAGGTCTCCAGCCGCGAGACCACCTCCTCGACACGGGAGGTGACCTTGTTCAGCCCACCGTCCAGGGTGTCGAGCCTGGCCGTCTGAGCGTCCAGCCTGTCGCTGGCATCGACGGCCTCCTTGGCCTCGTCGATCTTGCCGTGCAGCAACAGGTGCGATTTGTCCACCTTGCCGGCAAGGCTGTCGCTGGCCGTCGCCGCCGCCTGGCGCGCGTTCTCGAGTTCGCCACGCAGCGAACTCTCGGCGCTGTTCACCCGCTCGTGCATATCGGTGCGCACGGTGCGGGGCAGCTCCTCGAGCTTGCTGTCCTGCTTGTCGAGGTGCAGGTCAAGTTCGTCAAGTCGCTTGTGGATGTGTGCGAGCTTGTCCTCCAGCCCGTCCATCCGGCCCGCGACACCCTCGAAGCGGCCAGCGACCCCGTCTAGGCGGCCGTCGAGCTGTGCGAACGGTGTCGCCAGCTTATCCACAATGGACTCGACCGCACGGCCGATACTCGCGATCGCGGTGTCGGTGGCCTCCAGCTTGGCCAGCGCCTCGTCAAGCCGCTCCGCGAGGACACCGACCTCCGTCTTGTCCGGCAGCTCCGAGATGCGCTTGCGCATCGAGCCGACGGAGTCCAGCGGCGACATCCTGGCGTGGATCTCGTCAAGGGCGTCGAAAATCTGCTGTTGCTCACTCTCACGGATCTCGGCCGCGCGCATCAACATGTTGCGCATACGGTCGAAGGACATCGTGGAGCTACCGTTGTTCTCGTTCACTTCGGAGAACCTTCGTCCAGGGGAGTGGAGACCCGCAGAGCTTAGCGATCCGGATCTTGCGCCCGTTACCACCCCCCATGGGTGCGCGCATCTCAAGATCAGGAGTTTGCTCCGTCCGGAGTACAACCGCCGTTCGGCGGCAGTTCACTACTCCGGCGGTAGTCTGGACAGATGTCCAAGTCGATGACTGTTGAGGCGATCCGGCAGGCGCCGAAGGTCCTGCTGCACGACCATCTGGACGGCGGCTTGCGCCCCGACACGGTGATCGAACTGGCGGCGGAGTCCGGTTACCAGGCATTGCCGAGCACTGATCCGGACAACCTCGGCCAGTGGTTCGCGGCCTCGGCTGACTCCGGCTCGCTGGAGCGCTACCTGGAAACGTTCGCGCATACCTGCGGCGTGATGCAGACCGAGGCCGCGCTCGCGCGGGTGGCCGAGGAAGCCGTGGCGGATCTCGCCGCGGACGGTGTGGTGTATGCCGAGATCCGTTACGCCCCCGAGTTGTTCTGTGAGCGCGGCCTGGCGCTTGAACAGATCATCGAGGCCGTGCAGGCGGGCTTCGAGCGGGGGGTGCGGCGCGCCGAGGCGGCAGGCAGGCCGATCAGGGTCGGCCAGCTGCTCTGCGGGATGCGCCAGCACGCCAGGTCCGCGGAGATCGCCGAGCTTGCCGTGCGGTATCGCGATGCGGGCGTGGTCGGTTTCGACATCGCCGGGCCAGAGGCAGGCTTTCCCCCGACCAGGAACCTGGATGCCTTCGAGTACCTGCGCCAGCGCAACGCGCACTTCACGATCCACGCAGGCGAGGCTTTCGGGCTGCCGTCCATCTGGGAGGCGATCCAGCACTGCGGTGCCGAGCGGCTGGGGCACGGTGTCCGCATCGTGGACGACATCAAGGTGTCCGACGACGGCACCATCCACTTGGGCCGGTTGGCGGGCTACGTGCGCGATCGCCGCATCCCGCTGGAGATGTGCCCGTCGTCGAACCTGCAGACCGGTGCGGCTCCCTCGATCGCCGAACACCCGATCGGGCTGCTCTCGGAGCTGCGGTTCCGCGTCACCGTCAATACCGACAATCGCCTGATGAGCCACTGCTCGATGACCGGCGAGATGGCAGCACTGGCATCGGCATTCGGCTACGGCTGGTCGGACCTGCAGTGGTTCACCGTTAACGCGATGAAGTCGTCGTTCATCTCCTTCGACGAGCGGCTAGCGCTGATCAACGACGTGATCAAGCCCGGCTATGCGGCATTGCTGGCGGAGTAGCGTGATACCGTCCATCTAGCGAGACATAATTCTCACTATATGAGACGACAACGATGGTAGGAACGCAGGCACGAGAAGCAGGCACTGCGAGCAAGCGACGCTGGCTGATCCTGGGCGTCGGGGTGTTCGCCCAGGCGTCGTCGTGCGCCTTCCTTTACGGCGTCCCGTTCCTGGTGCCCGCGATGCGCGCTTCGGAGGGGCTGAACCTGGCGCAGGCTGGGACCGTGGTCGCCGGGCCGACCGTCGGGTTGCTGCTGACGTTGATCGCATGGGGAGCGGCGGCCGACCGCTTCGGCGAGCGAGTGGTGATGGCAACAGGGCTCGCGCTGACCGGCCTGCTTGTGGCGGTGGCGCGAACCTGGGCGCACGGGTTGCCGCTGTTCGTGGTCGTGCTGGGGCTCGCGGGCGCGGCAGGTGCGTCGGTGAACGCCGCAAGCGGCCGCATGATCATGGGGTGGTTCGGCAAGAGCGAACGTGGCGTTGCGATGGGCATCCGGCAGACGGCCCAGCCGCTCGGCGTCGGAATCGCATCGCTGTCGTTGCCGCTGCTTGCCGAGCACATCGGGTTTCGCGACGCCCTGCTGCTGCCTGCTGGGTTGTGCGTGCTGGCAGCGGCACTGGTGGCGTCGCTCGCGGCAGACCCGCCTCGGCCGGTCAGGCAGGCCGGTGAGGCGAAGCCACGCTCCCCGTATCGCACGCCAACGCTGTGGCGGCTGCACGGTGCGAGCGCGCTGCTGGTGCTGCCGCAGTTCGTGATCGCGGCGTTCGCGCTGGAGTACCTGGTCTCGACGCAACACTGGGCGGCGGCCGCTGCCGGTACGTTCATCGCGGTTGTGCAGGTAGCCGGTGCCTGTGGCCGGATCGTCACCGGGTACTGGTCCGACCGGGTCGGCAGCAGGTTGCGGCCGATGCGGCAGTTGGCGGTTGCCAGTACCGGCGTGATGCTGATGTTCGCGGTCGGTGCGGCGGTGGCGCCGTGGCTCGCGGTGGTGGCGATCGCGGTCGGCGCGGTGATCACGGTCGCCGACAACGGTCTCGCGTTCACCTCGACAGCGGAGATGGCGGGTCCGGCGTGGGCGGGTCGTGCGCTCGGTGTGCAGAACACCGGGCAGAACATTGTGGCCTCGCTGACTCCGCCGGTGCTCGGGCTGGTGATCGGCGGCTCCAGCTACGGGTTCGGTCTCGCGGTGGCGGCCGTCTTCCCGCTGCTGGCGATCGCAGTCACCCCGGTCCGGGCCGAAGCTCGCGGATAGTTCCGGCTGACGGACCGTGCAGCGGGATGTCTCAGCGGTCGGAGCGGAACTGGGAGAAATCGAAGCTGTGGATGTCGTCGTCATCCTGCGGAGTTGCGATACCGGAGATGTCGCCTCGGGCGCCTTCCTGGAGCGGGATCACGGGGGCGTCAGGTTCGATCATGTCACCAAGCCCCATCTCCTCGGCCAGCCGCAGGGTTGCCGCGTCGCCCAACGGGAAGGCCAGCTTGCCGACGCTTTCCACCATGGCCGCCCGGTGCGCTTGCGCGGTGAGCCGCACGATCTCCTTGCAACGCTGGTTGGGTCCGAGCCGCAGCGCTTCGCCCGCGAACTCAAGATTGCTCAGGGCACCGTGTGAGTCGACGGTGACCCGCACGGTCTGCTGGTCATTCACGGCCCATCCCACGATGCCTGCCAGTTCGGTGGGCAGCGTTTCCGCCGCCCGCACCGAGATTCCCGCCATGGGCCCAGAGTCTACGCAGACGGGCGGAAAACGCCCAGTAGCGGCTCGCCAGCATTGCTGATGCGTAGCGGAGTGAGATGGCAGACCGCGCCGGTGTGCGGCTTCTCGATCATCTGCCCGTTGCCGACGTACATCGCCACGTGGCCGCTCCAGATCACCAGATCGCCCGGCTGGATGTCGCTCATGCTGACCTTCTCGCCTACGGTCTGGGTGGCGGCGGTGCGCGGGATCTTGATACCCGCCTGCCCGTACGCCCATTGCGTGAGACCGCTGCAGTCCATGCCCTTGTTGGGATCGGTGCCGCCCCAAACGTAGGGCAGACCGAGCCGGTCGAGCGCGGCACGCATCGCGGTAGCCGCGGCCAGGTTCGGCGCCTTCACGCTCTGACCGTTCGGCAGCTTCACCTCGGTGCCGCCTTGTGCGTAGTGTCCGCTCGGCGGGTGCACGTGTACCGCCGCGCCGGAGGAGGGGGCATTGCCGCGGCCGCCCCCGCCACCTCCGCCGGAATCGCGAGCACCGATCGGGCCCGCGGCAGACGGCGAGGTACTACCCGATGGTTGGCCGTCGCCGAGGCTCTGCAGCTTTTCCTTCGCGGCTTGCACCACGGTGACCGCGGCGTGCGTGTATTTGCTGGACATCGTGTGCAGGATCGCGACCGCCTGCGCGCGGTTCTTCTGCTGGTCTTCCGCCGACAGCGCGTTGAAGGCGTCCACCACACCCCTCGCGGCCGCCTTGAACTCGGCGATCAGCTGGTCGACCTCGCGTTGCGCGGCCTTGATCGCGCTGGCGGCGTCGTGGATCTTCGCAGCGGTGGTCGCTGACCAGTGCGCGGCATCGTCGAGGGCGGTGGTGACAGGCTTTGCCTTCGAGCCGAATAGGTCGGCCTCCGAGCCCTTCCAGCCGCCCTGCAGCTTGCTCGCGTCACCACTATGTTGAGTACTTACAGTAGTGAGGGTAGTGCTAACGGTCGTCAGCTCCTGCTCGGCCGCGTCAGCGGCACCGGTATTGGCATCCAGCTTGTGGCGCGCCTCGATGATGGGCTGCTCGAACTGCGTGACGCTCAGCGACATATGTCCCCCCCGGTCTACGCATGCTTGTTGATGCGGTCGAAACGCGATCCATGATCCTCTTCGTTGTAGTCGTAATCAGACCGCGCCCCCTTGACCGCACCGCCGAGTCTGTGGATGGAGTCAGCGGTGGCGTGCACGTGGTCGTGCAGCTTGCTGATCTGGGAGATGAGATGACCGTGCAGTCCGTTCTCGTGGCCAAGGTTGCCGAGCATGTCGGCAGGCAGCGACCGCAGGCCTGCCAGCTGGTCGCTCGCCGCATTCCGCACATCGTCGCCGAGCTGCCCGTTCTTGCCGACATACTCGTCGAGCGAGGGCAGATGGACATCGAAACTGCCACTCATCGTCGCTCCCCTGAACCGCGTCGCACCCACCTCAGAGTGTGACGGAGCCGATCTGGTTCCCACGGTCTTCGGGAGATCTTGGCGCATCGGCGGTCGCGGTGCGGGCGGATCGGGCAAATCCACCAGGATGGGTGAGGCGATCAGTGCGTGCGCAGCCGCTCCTCGAAATCGGTGACCAGCTCACGCCAGGCGGCGACCTCGGCGGTGAACGGCGCACTGGGAGCCAGCCGCGTCGGGTCGGGCCGCAGCACGAAGGACACCAGCCATCCAAGGCTTTCCGACTGCGCGAGTGCGGTGGCGACACTGTCGTCTCCCGCCCACTGCGCGCCGTCGGTCAGCAGTTCCATGGCGAGATCCAGTTGCACCGGATCGACCGCGTCAGGGCCGTCCTCGATGTCGGCGGCGATACCGTCGAGGACGTAGGTGTTGTCCTCGTCGACCTTGACCTCCAGGTCGCCGTTAGTGGCAGCGACCGCGACCTCCGCCCAGGTGGACACCTTCGAGATCGCGAGGTCCTCGGCGTCCGCGGTGGTCAGGAAACGACCGAGGGCCCTTGCGGAGCCGAATACGTCGATCTCCTTGCCGGAGCCCAGAAAGATCGGCTTGTCATCGAGGTAACAGCGCAGCGTGTAGTACTCCCGTCCGCCGAGGATGATCTCGATGGGGTCGATGCCGACGTCGGCCCAGAATCCCGCGGGCTCATCGAGCGCCTCGTCTTCGGCGTCCTCGCTGTCCTCGCTGTCCACCTCGTCGATGTCATCGGCGTCGTCGGCATCAGCGCCCTCAGCGGCAGACTGCAGTTCGGCCTCGTAGGCCGCGAGTTCCTCCTGCGCGGTCGCCAACGCATCGGCAGGCACAGCAGGCGTCGAGGTGACGCCCTCGATCGCGTCGAGCACCTCGTCCCAGCGCGCTGCCACTGTCTCGGCGAGGTCCGTCCACAGCCGGATGCCATCACGGCCGGTGAACGGCAGGGTGCCGTTGGGAAGCTGCTTGAAGCCGGTGCACGACGTCAGGACTTCCTGTACTGACTCCAGCTCGCAGACATCGGCGATGGAATCGACCATCGCGACGATGTCGGCCAGCTCGTTGATCGTCCAGGAGTCCGGGTCCTCCGCGACCAGCTCCGGCACCCCGACCAGGTCGTACTGGTGGTTCTCGTCCGGGATCAGCTCGCTCGCGGCGAGTCCAGGCACCACCTGCCATGCCGGATGGTCAGAGAGGTCGTGTTCCTCGGCGGTCCGCACGAACGCGGCCATCGCCGCGGCGTCGCTGAAGACGAAGAGGGCATCGCCGTCGCCGAGGAATGCCTCCCATTCCTCGCCCTCCTCGCGCCAGCGAGGGGCCCACAGCGTGACGACGTCACCTCGGGTCAAGCCGAGCTCGATCGGCACGATGTCCTGGGCCATCTGACCTCCTGTGTTGAGCGGAACACCTGGTCGGCCTCCAACCAGATGCAGAGGTGTGAGCTTCAGCGTACCGATCAGCTCTCTGCACGGCGCAGCGCCCAGGACTGAAGCCTGCTGTAGCCGCGCACCGAAACGGGTCGCCGCGAGCGCAGCCGATATCGGGCGTCTTCCCGTAGCGCCTCGGCCAGGTTCTTGTCCACCAAAGCAGTGCCGGGCTTGGCCGCCGACGTCAGCCGGGCGGCTAGGTTCACCACCGAGCCGTACACATCGCCGAACCTGGCCAGCACCGTGCCGAGCGCCAGCCCGACGCGCAACTGTGGCAGGCCTTGCTCCTCGCGTTCCGGGGCGGTCAGCCGCAGTGCGACCTCGGCGCCCGCGGCCGGGCTGTCGGCGACGAAAAGTACCTCGTCGCCGACCGTTTTGATGATCCGGCCGCTCTGCTCGACGACGGCGGCCGCGGCGTTTGCTTCGAAGCGCTCCAACATGTCGGACAGTTCGATGCCGTCGATCTGTCTGGTGGCGCTGGTATAGCCGACAATGTCGGCGAAGCCGACCGTTAATGTCAGCTCAGAGAGTTCTTCCGTCGACTCCGAGAGCGCGCGGCCCGACACCGACGCGAGATGGCGCCGCCACACGTAGTTCTGCAACTGCTCCACCAGCGGCAGTAGCTGCGGGGCCAGCTTGGCGAGATCCTGCGGATCGGAGGACAGTTCCCGGAAGCGCTTGGTGATCTCCCTGGTCTGCCACTCCGCCAGCCGCGCGCAGGAATGGCCGAGCGCGCGCAGTATCGGCAGTTCGGTTTCCGCATCCACCAGGCCGGTGCTGATCATGCCGTCCCAGATCTGCAGGGCCTGCACGTCGCCCTCGGTGAACACCACATCGGCGTCGTCCACCTCGGCGAAACCCATCGCCATCCACAGCGAGCGGCTGCGATCGAAGTCGACTCCTGCCAACTCTGCGACCTCGCGGCGGGTATACCGGCGCTCGCCGCCGAGCAGCGCCCGCTCGACCTGGCGCGCCAGCGGGTTCTGCTGCTCGCCCGGTGCTTCCTGCGTCATCCGACGGTGTGCACGATCAGTACATCGCAGCGAGCCTGCCGCGAGACGTTCGCGGGCACCGAACCCAGGATCCGGCCCGCGATCGTGTTCAATCCCCGGTTACCGATGACGACCAGGTTGGCGGAGTAATCCTCGATGGCCCTGCTGAGCGCCTTAACCGGATCGCCGAGCACCGGAACGGTCTCGATCTTCTCGGCGCCCTTCGCCCGCGCCCGATCGGCCGCGCTCTGCAAGGTGTCCTCCGCGGGGGCAGAGCCGACGACTTGATAGGCATCCTCGCCGAGTGCGTGTTCCGCGGACTCGACCTCCTGCTTGCTGGCTGGTTCGTAGGCGCACACGATGACCAGCGTGGCAGCGGCGTCAGCGGCGATCTGCGCCGCTCGGTCGACGGCGCGGAAGGAGGAGTTGGACCCATCCGTGCCAACGAGAACGGTCTGGTACGTAGCCATGTGTTACCTCCGGAGGTGCGTTTGCTGGCCAGACCTTACCGGACAGTAGGTCGCACCGGCAGTGGTCGCGCAGCATGCATGCGGCCGGATACCCGGGTTCCGGCTAGTCCGCGGTGCCCTCGGTTAAGGCCCCATCGGGTGCCACACCGTCTTCGGTTCCAGGTACCCGCGCAGTCGCCGGATGTTCGGGCGCGCGGTCCAATCTTCCGCCTCGTGTAGCGGCAGCACCCGTTTCACGGTGTCCGCAGCCAACCGTTGCAGTTCGCCGTGCTCACCCGCGGCGGCTCCCCCGAGGTCGAGCGCATTGACATCGCCGTGCGCCGCCAACCACGGCCCGAGCTCGGCGGCCCGTCCGGTGAGGACATTAGCGACACCGCCCGGCAGATCCGC
>JBOHEL010000187.1:0-8759 GCA_050700995.1 Sciscionella sp.
GAATCACCGCGGATCCGCCGGCCAATCCCCATCCCTACTACCCGATTAGGAACCCCTGTGCCCTTCGAAGGCTTCGATCTACCCGATGACTTGCGGATGCTCGCCGATACCGTCGCCGAGTTTGTTCGAGAAGAGATCCGGCCAGTTGAATCCGTGGTGTCTGCGGACGCCCGCGACCTGCCGCAGCCGGAACGGGAAAGGCTGCAACGCAAGGCGCGCGATGCCGGCTTCTGGTGCCTGGAGGCTCCGCAGGAGTACGGCGGCGGTGGCCTGAGTGCTTTCGAAGGCGTGGTGATCGCCGAGCAGATGGCGAAGCACAAGTTCAGCTTTCCGCGCCCGGGGGCAGGGGTCTTCGGTGTCGAGCCGCCGGTTGTGCTCTATCGGGGGAGCGCGAAACAAATCGAGCGGTACGTGCGCCCGACCATCGACAACGCCTGGTCCGCGTTCACCGCGATCAGTGAGCCAACCGGCGGTTCGGACCCGGCGAGGGCGATTCGCACCACCGCGACCCGTGACGGCGACACCTACCGCATCAACGGGCACAAAATGTGGACTACCGGTGCGGACGAGTCCCGATACGGCATCGTCTACGCACGTACGGACCGTGCGGCAGGCCGGAACGGTATGAGCGCTCTGATCGTTGACCACGGCACCCCTGGCATGAACGTCACCAGCGTGCCGGTGTTGCGCGATCACTGGACCACGGAAGTGGTGTTCGACGACTGCGTGGTGCCAGCGGAGAATCTGGTGGGGGAGGAGGGACAGGGTTTCGGGCTGGCACAGGAGTGGCTGGTGCGCGGCAGGTTGCGGTATGCGGCGCAGGCCGTCGGCGTCGCGGAGGAGTCCTTGCGCCTGGCCACGGAATGGGCACTGCAGCGGGAGACTTTCGGAGCGCTGCTCGCTACCCGGCAGGCGGTGCAGTTCGCGATCGCAGACGCCAGGGTGAAGATCAACGCCGCCCGCCACCTGACATGGGAGGCGGCCTGGACTCAGGACAAGGGCGGTGACGCACGAACGCAGGCATCCATCGCCAAGCTCTACGGTACCGAGACCGGATTCGCCGTGGTCGACGCCATGATGCAGATCCTCGGTGGGATGGGCATGACGAAGGATCTTCCGTTGGAACACTGGTTCCGCGGACTACGGGTCGCAAGGGTCGTGGAAGGTCCGAGCGAGATCCACCGCTACCTGATCGCCCGTGATATCCTCGGCCCCGCCGCGCTTGGGCGGGCTTTGTGACCGGCGAGGTCAACGGCGCGGATACGCCGGATCGGCCCGACCTCGATCTTGGGCCGTTGTTGCGCCCTGCCTCGGTCGCCATCATCGGAGCATCGAGGACACCGGAGATCATCAGCGGCCTTCCGCAACGGATACTGGCGCAGCATCACTACCGCGGCGCGGTGTATCCGGTGAATCCGCGTTACGACGGGATCGACGGCCTGCCCTGTTACCCCGATGTGGGAGCGCTTCCCGGCCCCGTCGACGTCGCCCTCGTCGTTGTCAACGCCGACCGTGTGCCAACGGTGCTCGCAGAGTGCGGCAAGGCGGGCGTGCAATTCGCGGTAGTCATCAGCTCCGGGTTCGCCGAGCAGTTCGACGCGGGCGACCGGCAGCGCCAACTGCGGGCGGTCTGTGCGGAATACCCGGCGATGCGGGTGCTCGGGCCGAACGCGGAGGGCCTGATGAACGTCGTCGACGCGATACCCCTCGGATTCAGCCCCACCATCAACTACGAACGCGGCCTGCGGAAACTGCGTGGCGGAGATGTCGCGGTGATAGCTCAGAGCGGCGGACTCGGTTTCGCGCTGTTCAACGACGGGCTTGCCAGGGGGCTTGGCTTCAGCCACGTGGTCAGTACCGGCAACGAAGTCGACCTGGACGCCGCGGATATCGCCGAATACTTGATCCGCGATCCCGCGACCCGAGTGCTGCTGCTGTTCGTCGAAGGGCTCACGCCGCCGAGACGGCTGATCGCCCTCGTGGCCGCGGCCAGGGCCAGGAACAAGACCGTGATCGTTGCCAAGGTCGGGAGCACTGTCGTCGGCAAGCGGGCGGCGCTGGCCCACACCGGCCACGATGCCGGAGACGAGTCGGACTATGCCGCCATCATCGCAGGCAGCGGCATACTGCGTGCGCGAGACCATGAGGAGATGGTGGACCTGGCGCTCGCGTTCTCCCGGACCAAGCGTCCGGCGGGACACCGGGTGGGGATCGTAACCACCTCGGGCGGAGCAGGCACCTGGTTGGCCGACGATCTCCACGCCGAGGGTCTTGAGGTTCCGGATCTCAGCGATGTGCTGCAAGCGGCGTTGCGCCGGCTGATTCCCGCGTACGGCAGCCCGCTGAACCCGGTGGATGCCACCGCGCAGGTACTGGGAAGTGGTGGCATCGCTCCGGTGGTGGAGCTGCTGGCACACAGCGGCGAGGTCGACTCCGTCGTGCTGATCGCGACGCTGGCGGACGCGCGGCAGGTCGACCGAGAGAAGGCTCGGCTCGCGAAGATTGCGGCAACCATACCGTTGGTGCTCTACAGTTACACCCGCCCGGCGCGCGAGAGTGTTGAGCTCGCCGAAGAACTCGGGATCGCCTACTTCACCAGCGCTCGCCGCACCGCGGTCGCGCTGCGGGCGCTTTCCTTCGAGCCTTGACACTCGCGGGGGCAGGCGATTCCCGTGATACTGGCGGTGCACAGCTGCCGCGATCGAGAGGTGACTGCCATGAGCATCGAGCCCTATCCACGGGGAGCGGCACCTTTCGACGATTCCGGGATCGAGCGGGATGCCGAAGGAACGGCGCACTACACCGGTCTGTCGATGTCACTGGTCGCGATGCTGCGGGAGACGGTTGACCGCTACCCAGACCATGAGGCGCTGGTAGAGGTCGGCGGGCAGCGGCTGAGCTACCGGCAGTTGTGGGACCGGGCCGCGAGGGTGGCCGGTGGGTTGCGTGACAGCGGTGTCGGGCGAGGTGACAGGGTCGCCAACCTGCTGCCCGCTGGGGTCGACTGGGTGCTGGGGTTCCTGGGTACGCAACTGGCCGGAGCGATTTCCGTGCCGGTGAACATACGCTTCGCGGCGCCGGAGATCGACTATGTACTGGCCGATTCGGGCTCCGACTGCGTGCTGCGGGCAGGGCAGCCGCTGCCGGACGGTGTGCCGTGTGCGGTTGCCGACCTCGCGCCCGCTGACGTCGCCGCCATCTTCTACACCAGCGGTACCACAGGCTTCCCCAAGGGCGCCATGACCACCCACGAGAACTTTCTGTCCAATGTGGAGACCGCGATACGTGTGATCGGTATGGATCGCTCGGAAGGCCCGGATCTGCGAGGGCTGGTGTCGGTGCCGCTGTTTCACGTCACCGGCTGCAACAGCCAGTTGCTGGTACACCTCGCCGTGGGCGGTACCACGGTGGTGCTGCCGAGCTTCGAGGTGCAGGCCTTCCTGCGCACGGTCGTCGACGAGCGGATCAACCTGCTCACGAGCGTGCCTGCGATCTACGCTCTGGCGATCGCCCAGAAGAACTTCGCCGAGTTCGATGTCACTGCGGTGAGCAACCTTGCGTATGGCGGTGCGCCGATCGCGCCTGCGCTGGTCGCGCGGATTCAGCGGCAGTTCCCGAACGCCCAGGTCGGCAACGGGTTCGGGCTCACCGAAACCTCGTCGATCGCGACCTTCCTGCCGCACGAGCAGGCGGCGGAGCATGCCGACTCGGTTGGCTTCGCCGCGCCCGTCGTCGATCTGTCGATACACGACCCGGAGGCCGCCAGCGGGGTAGGCGAGTTGCTCATCCGGGGCCCGAACGTGGTTCCCGGCTACTGGAACAAGCCAGACGCGACCAGTGAGACGTTCGTAGCCGGCTGGCTGCACACCGGCGACCTCGCCAGGATCGACGAGCAGGGCCTGGTATACATCGTCGACAGGGCCAAGGACATGATTAATAGAGGCGGCGAGAACGTCTACTCGGTCGAAGTTGAGAACGCCATGGCAGGTGCCCCTGGCATCGCTGAGGTGGCCGTGGTCGGTGTGCCTGACGCGGTAATGGGGGAGAAGGTCGGCGCGGTAATCGTGCCTGCCACTGGTACCGAGTTCGCCGTCGCTGGCGTGCTCGACTACCTGTCGCAACGGCTGGCGGAGTTCAAGATCCCGCAGTTCATCGCGGTGCGCGGGCAGCCGTTGCCCCGCAACCCGGGCGGCAAAATCCTCAAGAACACGCTGCGCACGGAGACCGATTGGGGCGTACCGCTGCGTTGAGCGCGGTCGCGGAGGGCCCGCTGCCCTGTATACACACCCATGGCTCCTGGACACTAGGCTGTCAGGGTGACCTACCTTGCCGCACGGGACCGCTACGACTCTGTGACCTACCGCCGTTGTGGCCGCAGTGGCGTGAAGCTTCCGGCGATCTCGCTTGGGTTGTGGCACAACTTCGGCGGCGACCGGCCGTTTGACCTCCAGCTTGCGATCCTGCGCAGGGCGTTCGACCTGGGAATCACGCATTTCGACCTTGCAAACAACTACGGCCCACCCTACGGCTCGGCAGAGTCCAACTTCGGCCGAGTGCTGGCCGCGGACTTCAAGCCCTATCGAGACGAGTTGTTCCTCTCCACAAAGGCGGGTTACGACATGTGGCCCGGACCCTACGGTGAGTTCGGTTCGCGCAAGTACCTGCTGGCGAGCTTGGACCAGTCGCTGCGGCGGATGGGTGTGGACTACGTCGACGTCTTCTACTCCCACCGCTTCGACCCGGACACCCCGCTGCGGGAGACGATGGGCGCGCTGGATACCGCGGTCCGTTCGGGCCGTGCGCTGTACGCGGGCATCTCGTCCTACTCTCCCGAGCGGACCGCCGAGGCTGCGGAGATCCTGCGCTCTATGGGCACGCCGATGCTGATCCATCAGCCGTCCTACTCGCTGCTCAACCGTTGGGTCGAAGACGGGCTGCTCGACACGCTCGAATCAGAAGGCGTGGGGTGTATCGCGTTCTCCCCGCTAGCGCAAGGCATGCTGACCTCGAAGTATCTCGATGGCGTTCCCGCCGGTTCCCGGATGGCGCAGAACTCCTCGCTGTCACAGGACATGCTGAGTCAGCAGAACCTCACCCGGATCAGGGCGCTGCACGAGATCGCGCGGCAGCGAGGGCAGTCGCTGGCGCAGCTGGCGCTCGCGTGGTGCCTGCGCGATCCCCGAATCACCTCCGTGCTGATCGGCGCGTCGAGCGTGGCGCAACTCGAAGACAGCCTCGCCTCGCTCGGCAACCTGGAATTCTCCGAAGGGGAGCTCGCCGAGATCGACAAGCACGCCGTCGAGGGCGGAATCAACATCTGGCGCCGTAGCAGCAATTCCTGACCACGGATGCTCGCCGCAAGCCGCACCGTGCGTATTGGAGGCGCATGACAGAGACCTGCGATGGTGAGAAGGTGTCGTCGCGGCCCCGAGCGCCTCGCGGGCTGCCGCCGATGGTCGTCGCCATCGCCGCGACCACCATCGGGCAGCTGCCGGTATTCCTAACCGGCGCGCTGGCGGTGCAGATCGGGCATGACATGGCCCTCCCGGCGAGCCGTCTCGGCATCGTGGTGGCCGCGTTCTTCGCTTCTTCGGCACTGTGCAGTGCGGGGTTGGGACGTTTGTCGGACCGCTTGGGCGGCACGCGAATGATGCGTCTGGGGATCGTGCCCGCGGTGGCCGCGCTGCTGTGGATTGGGCTGGGAGTACATCGCTGGGGCGAACTCGTCCCGGCGCTGGTGATCGCGGGTGTGGCCAACGGTGCCATCCAGCCCGCGGCGAACCGTTATCTGGCGAGAACCGTGGGTGACGACCGGCAGGGCTTCGCGTTCGGCGTGAAGCAGGCGGCCATTCCGGCGGCGACACTTCTCTCGGGCCTGGCGGTGCCTGCGGTCGGCGCTACCGTCGGTTGGCGTTGGGCTTACCTGGGAGCGGCCGTGCTGGCGGTCGCCGTCGGCGCGCTGATACCACGTCGTGGACGCGCCGGGGTGATCGTGCGCACGGTCCCCGACGGCGCACCGCCCGAGCCTCGCACCTTCGCGCGGTCGGCGCTGATTATCCTGGCCATCGGCGTCGGCATGGGCTCTGCTGCCGCCAACGCGTTGGGGTCTTTTTTCGTGCTTTCGGCGGTCCATATCGGTGTCAGCGACTCCCACGCCGGGCTGACGGCCGCCGCTGGCAGCGTCGTGAGCCTCGTCGTCCGGCTCGGCATCGGGTTCCGGGCGGACCGGAGAAGCTCGGGACACCTGCGACTTGTGTCGGGGCTATGTGCCTGCGGTGCGATCGGCCTGCTGTTGCTCGCGCTCGGTGCCGGCCCGCTGCTGGTGCCTGCCGCGGTGATCGGGTACGGCGTCGGTTGGGGCTGGGCCGGGTTGTTCAACTTCGCGGTGGTGCGCACGCACCCGACCGTGCCGGGACGGGCCACTGGCCTGACGCAGGTGGGTGCCAGCAGTGGAGCGTGTCTCGGGCCGCTGGGCTTCTCGATTGTCGCGACACACCTCGGTTACCCGTCGGCGTGGGTGTTCGGTGCGGCGCTGCTGCTGGCGGCAGGCGCGGTCATCCTGGTGGGCAGGCGGGCACTCTACGCCGCGGGCGTCGTCGGATGACCGGCTCGTGGTGGGCAGCTTGGGCGCGTGTCAACAGGTGGAGAGGTGCTGGCTGGATGGTGCGCCGATCCGCGAACTCGCGTGCTGACCCAAGCGCGGGTTTGGGGGTCTTGAAGACACCTCAACCGGGGTAGGTTGGTGCTTGATGGTGTTTTCGATCGAGGAACTCGACAGCAGGCGATCGGCGCTTGACGCGCGGCACGGGCCATGGCAGCCGGTGACCGTGAGCGGCGCGCTGGACCGGGTCGCCGCCGAGTACCCCGACCGACCTTTCGTCATCGGTGAGCACGCGGTTTTCAGTTATCGCGAGCTCACCGACCTCGCTACGCGGCTGGCCAGAGGGTTGGTGGCGCGCGGCATCGAGGTCGGTGACCGCGTGGCGCTCGTGCTGCCGAACGGACCCGAGGCGGTCGCGGTGCGTTTCGCCGTTGCCCGCGCGGGTGCGGTCGCGGTGCCGATCAGCTTCCAGCTGCGTGCCCGTGAACTCGCATACGTGCTTGAGCAGTCGCGGTCGGTAGCGCTGATCACGATGGAGGCGTTCCGTGACATCGACGCCCTCGACGCGTTGGACCGTATCGCGCCCGGTTGGGAACGTTCCGGCCATGCGCTGAGCCTGCCCGATCTCAGGCTTGTCGTGACGGTGCCACCGCATGGCGCGGACCCCCGGCGGCCTGGCGTGCCTACGCTCGGCGCGCTGGCACGCGATTCCGAGCCTGGGTTGGATGCCGCACTCGCGGATCGGGCGGCGGCCACCGATCCGCACGACACCGCGAGCATCTTCTACACCTCGGGAACGACAGGTCAACCGAAGGGCGTGCTGTCCACCCACGACATGGAACTGCGTAGCGCGTACGGGTCGGCCTATACCAGGGGGTTCGAGGACGGTCGCAGGATCCTGTTCGCGCTGCCGCTGCATCACGTCTTCGCCTACATCGAGGGTCTCCTCGCTTCGTTGTTCGTGGCGGGAAGTGTGGTTGTGCAGTCGGTGTTCGATCCGCAGGAGTCGCTTGCCGCGATCGAGCGCGATCATGTTGGCGAGGCACTGTTCGTGCCCACCATGAGTCTGGCGATCGTGCGGGCGGCGCGCGCGCGGCCGCACGAGCTGTCGTCGCTGCACTCGGTGATGTCGGCAGCGCAGTCCGCACCCGCGCGACTGTGGGATGAGCTGCGCGAGCTGCTGGGGTTGCGGCAACTGGTGACCGCATACGGTATGACCGAAACGTCCGCGGCCACCACTTTCACCGCGCCGGGCGGACCGGTGGCGGAGCTGGTGAACACGGTGGGGCGGCCCAAGCTTGGCGGTATCGCCGGTGATCCCGCGCTGGACGGGCGGCTCGCGGAGTACAAGACGGTGGACCCGATGACCTGCCACGATCTGCCGCAAGGTGCCGAAGGCGAACTGGTGGCGCGCGGGCCGATCGTGTGCCGCGGCTATTTCCGGCAGGCTGAGCAGACCGCCGCGGCGGTGCTGCCAGGCGGCTGGCTCCGGTCCGGCGATCTCGGCTACGTCCGCGAGGACGGCGCTCTCGTGCTCACCGGTCGCAGTAAGGAGCTCTACAAGTGCGGCGGTGAGATGGTGATGCCGACCGAGGTCGAGACGCTGCTGACCAGCCGACCGGATATCGCGCAGGCGTACGTCGTGGGGGTTCCGGATACCAGGATGGGCGAGGTCGGCTGCGCGTGGATCGTGCCTGCCGATGCCGCAAAGCCGGATGGCGAGGAGGTGATCGGGTACTGCCGGGCCGAGCTTGCCCGTTTCAAGGTGCCTGCGCATGTGCTCGTCACAACCGCGACGGAGCTGCCACTGACCGCGTCGGGCAAGGTGCAGAAGTACAAACTCGCTGAGCTCGCCATCACCGAGCTGGGCCTGTAGGCGACGGTTGAGAGCGCAACACCACGCGGCCGATCGCCTCCCGTCGTGCCAGCAGTTCCAGGCCCTGGGGCGCCTGATCCAGCGGCAGCTCACGGTAGATCTGCGGCGCGATCATGGCGTCGGCATAGCGCGCGAGCAGTTCGTCGTGCACCGTGCGCAGCAGCGCCGGGTTCTCTCGCCGGTACGCCGCCAGATGTAACCCGATCACGGAGTAGTTCCGCAGCAGCACGTGGTTGGTTGGCGCTGTGGCGATGCTGCCGCCGGTGAAGCCGACAACGACGA
>JBOHEL010000188.1:0-8749 GCA_050700995.1 Sciscionella sp.
CGACGCGCCGGATAGACGATGTCGACCAAGCCCGCGCGACGCTGGCCGAGGCCGTGCAACGGGGTACCACCCCTGCCGCGTTGCGCGCCGAGCTTGGGTGCGGCAGCAACCGGGGCAGTGCGTTACCCCGGCGAGTGCTGCATGAGATCGACGACGGCATACGCTCCGCCGCCGAGGCGTGGGCACGGGACCTGCTCAGCCGCTGTCGGCTCCCCAAGCCGATGTACAACGCGCACGTATATAGCGCGGACGGCTCGACCCTGCTCGGGATCGTCGACGCGTGGTGGGACGAGGTCGCGCTGGGATGGGAAATCGATTCCTACGAGTTCCACTTCAAGGCAACGGACTACCGCGACACCATGGCCCGCCACAACAAATTCACTGCGGCGGGCGCGATCATGGTACACACCCTGCCCTCCGCGCTGCGCCGAGATCCCAAGTCCGTTGTTGCCGACCTCACCGGCGCATACGAGCACGCTCGATCCCGCCCTCGCCCCCCACTTCGGATCAAGGACTGCTGAAAGTGGCTCTTGTTCCAAAGAAGTGCACGAACGCCGCTTTCACCACCATCAACGACACAAGAGCCACTTTCAGCAGCCTAGAAGGTGGGGGGCTAGGTAGGACTCGAGCTGGTCGATGGACACGCGCTCCTGCGCCATGGTGTCGCGCTCGCGGACGGTCACGGCGTGGTCGTTGAGGCTGTCGAAGTCCACGGTCACGCAGAACGGCGTGCCGATCTCGTCCTGCCTACGGTAGCGACGGCCGATCGCACCGGCGTCATCGAAATCCACATTCCAGTGCTTGCGCAGGGCGGTCGAGATATCCCTTGCCACCGGCGAGAGGTCTGCGTTACGCGACAACGGCAGCACCGCGACCTTCACCGGCGAGAGCCTGCGATCCAGCCGCAAGACGACCCGCTTGTCCACACCACCCTTGGCGTTGGGTGCCTCGTCCTCGCAGTAGGCGTCAAGCAGAAATGCCATCAGCGGACGCCCGACGCCTGCAGCGGGCTCGATTACGAACGGCCGGTAACGGGAGTTCGTGGCCTGGTCGAAATACGACAAGTCCACTCCGGAATGGTTGGAATGGGTGGTCAGGTCGAAATCGGTACGGTTGGCGATGCCTTCCAACTCGCCCCACTGCGCACCCGCGGAGAACTCGAAGCGGTACTCGATGTCCACGGTCCGCTTCGAGTAGTGTGAGAGCTTCTCCTCAGGATGCTCGTACTGCCGTAGATTGTCCTTGTTGATACCCAGGTCGGTGTACCAGCGGGTCCGCTCCTCGATCCAGTACTGGTGCCACTGCTCGTCCGAACCCGGCTCGACGAAGAACTCCATCTCCATCTGCTCGAACTCGCGGGTGCGGAAGATGAAGTTGCCGGGCGTGATCTCGTTGCGGAAGGACTTGCCGATCTGGCCGATACCGAACGGCGGCTTTTTACGCGAAGTGGTCAGCACGTTGAGAAAGTTCACGAAGATGCCCTGCGCGGTCTCCGGGCGGAGATAGGCAAGGCCCTCGTCGGACTCCACCGGACCGAGATGCGTCTTGAGCATCATGTTGAACTCGCGCGGCTCGGTGAACTGCCCTCGGGTGCCGCAGTTCGAGCACGGCACGTCCGACAGGTCGCTCTCATCGGTCGGCTTTCCGGTCCGCTCCGCGTACTCCTCAGCCAACTGGTCGGCGCGGAAGCGCCGGTGGCACGAGGTGCATTCCACCAGCGGGTCGTTGAACGCGCCGACATGACCGGAGGCGACCCACACGTCCTTCGGCAGGATCACCGAGGAATCGAGGCCAACCACATCGTCGCGACCGGTGACGATCGACTTCCACCACTGCCGCTTGATGTTGTCCTTCAACTCCACGCCGAGTGGCCCATAGTCCCACGCCGAGCGGGTACCGCCGTAGATCTCCCCACACGGGTAGACGAAGCCACGGCGCTTACACAGGCTGACGACGGTGTCGATTCGATCGGCGGGCACTCCACGCTCCATTGACCACAGGTAGTTCACCAGACAAGGACCCTCAGCCTAACCGCCCCCGCGCACCCCGACCGCACCCGGGGAACCGCGACCGGCCAGTACGATGGTCACCAGCACCTATCGCACCACATCAGTGGAGAGGACTCCGTGGAGAGGGCACTGCCGACCGCGTTCCCCGATGCCGCGACGCAGCAGCCGCGGCCGGACGTCGAGGAACACGTGCACTCTCCTGACCGGTCCGCCCCAGAACCCGCCAATGTCGGCCCTGCCACGACCCTGGCGGCGGCAGGCGATCTGCTGCGGGCGCTCGCGGCCCCGATCCGGATCGCCATCGTGCTCCAGTTACGTGACTCCGAGCGGTGCGTGCACGAGTTGGTCGAGGCGCTGGCGGTGCCGCAGCCGTTGATCAGCCAGCATCTGCGGGTGCTGAAATCCGCCGGGGTGGTGCACGGCGAGCGGCATGGGCGTGAGGTGGTCTACCGGCTGGTCGACGCGCACCTGGCCCATATCGTGGTGGACGCCGTCACGCACGCCGAGGAACACCGGTGAGTGCCGCCCACCCGCGCCACGCGCCGCTGCCAGGTCAACGCGCCACCCGGCAACGCGCCGCGGTCACCGCGCTGCTCGCCCAGCTGTCGGATTTCCGTTCCGCCCAGGATCTGCACGACGAGTTGCGCCACCGCGGCGAAGGCATCGGCTTGACTACCGTGTACCGCACGCTGCAGGCGCTCGCCGATGCTGGCGAGGTCGACGTGCTGCGCACCGACACCGGCGAAGCGGTGTACCGACGCTGCTCGACCCACCATCACCATCACCTGGTGTGCCGACGTTGCGGGCGCACCGTGGAGATCGAGGGTCCTGTGGTGGAGAACTGGGCGCACCAGATCGCCGAGGAACACGGTTTCCGCGATCTGTCGCATACGGTCGAGATCGTGGGCACCTGTAATGACTGCCCGGCCCGCACGGGCTGACTACTCACCGACAAGTTCGGTGCGCACCTGCGAGGCTGTGGAGACCACCAGCATCAACAGCGTGCCGAGTGGCGGAGGCTCAAGTCCATCCGCGGGGAATGTGTACCGGAGGGTGACGTCCATGCCGCGTTCGGTGCGGGCTACCCCCAGCGTGCCGAACAGCCCCTGCCCCGCACGCTCCGCCACGGTGGCGGCCATCGCCTGGTCGTCAGCGAGGTCCCAGGCGACCACGCAGGTCAGGTTGAGCACCGTGAGCCCGTCAGCGAGCTGGATGGCCTGCACCGCACAGGGGACCTCCCCGTGACGGAAAGTCAGTGCGCCGTCATCGTCGGTATGCACCTCGTGGTACCGCTCAAGCGCCTCGCGGGCGCTGGTCAGCAAGCTTGCCGTGGTCCGCGCTTCATTACTCATCGCCAGCATTCTGCCCTGTGTACCGGGGCGACGCGGCGGCAGCGGTGTCGATCGCGCCGCCGAAGCGCCGATCGCGGCGCGCATACTGCTCGCAGGCCGCCCACAAATGACGTCGGTCGAAGTCCGGCCAGAGGATGTCCTGATACACCATCTCGGCGTAGGCGGACTGCCACAGCATGAAGTTCGACGTCCGCTGCTCGCCGGACGGCCGGATGAACAGGTCGACGTCGGGCATGTCGGGCTGATACAAGTACCGGGCAATCGTGCGGTCGGTCACCTTCTCCGGGTTGATTTCCCCGGCCGCCGCGAGGCGTGCGATCTCGCGCGCCGCATCGCCGATCTCGGCGCGACCGCCGTAGTTAACGCACATCGTCAGGTTCAGGGCGCCATTCGGCTTCGTGCGCTCCTGTGCCACTAGCAGTTCGTTCACTACACTGCGCCACAGCCTGGGCTTACGCCCGGCCCAGCGGATCCGTACGCCGAGCGAATCCAACTCATCCACCCTGCGGTGGATCACGTCCCGGTTGAAGCCCATCAGGAACTTCACTTCGTCCGGGCTACGCTTCCAGTTCTCCGTGGAGAACGCGTAGAGCGAGAGCCACCGCACACCGAGCTCGATACAACCCTTGGCGACATCGAGCACAACGGCCTCGCCGCGCTTGTGCCCCTCGATCCTGGTCAGACCGCGCTCGTTCGCCCAGCGCCCGTTGCCGTCCATGACAATCGCAACATGCTTGGGCACGAACTCCGCCGGTATCGCGGGCGGGCGGGCACCCGAAGGGTGCGGGTCAGGAGCCCGCGTCTCCGGCTTGCTCTGCAGCGTGCGTCCTCGCAGCATGCGATGTGGTGTCCTTCCCCGGAGGGTTCAGCCATCCGCCCCAGTGCAGATGTTACGTCCGGCGAGGACCGGCCCGGCGGGCACGGGCCCCTCAGACACTCTCGGTATCCGCAGGCAGGGTAGCCTGCTGGCGCTGCGGTGGGCGGCGCTCGACAAAGGGTAACGAGCGCAGCTGGCGTTCCAGATGCCATTGCAGCAGCGCGGCGACCAACCCGTTGGCTTCCCTGCGCGAATTGGGTGAGGCCGCGTCCGCGGTCTCCCAGTCGCCGTGCAGCAGTGCTGCCAGCAGCCGCACGGTGTCCTGTGCCGGGTTGACCGAGCCCGCGGCACGACACCGTGGGCACATCGCACCGCCGCCCGCCACGCTGAACGCCCGATGCGGTCCCGGCTGTCCACACCTGGCGCATTCGGTGATCGCTGGCGCCCATCCCGCGAAGGTCATCGCTCGCAGGAAGAACGCATCTAGCACCAGCAGCGCATCGCGTTCACCCGAGGAGAGCGCCCGCAGCGCCCCCGCCACCAGCAGGTACAACCGCAACGTCGGCTCGCCCTCTTCGGATGCCAGCTTCTCGGCGGTCTCCAGCACGGCGCAGGCAGCGGTATAGCGCGCATAGTCGCCGACCAGCCCGACGCCGAACGCGTCGATGGTCTCCACCTGAGTCACCACGTCGAGCGTGCGCCCGGTGTAGAACTGCACATCGACGTGACCGAACGGTTCCAGCCGCGCGCCGAAGCGGGAGCTGGTGCGGCGCACGCCCTTCGCCACCGCACGGACCTTGCCGTGGCGGCGGGTGAGGAGCGTGATGATGCGGTCGGCCTCGCCGAGCTTGTGCACCCGCAGCACCACGCCGGTGTCGCGATAGAGGCTCACCGCGCTATCGTCTCACCGCCGCACGTGCGGCCGGAGCCGCACACGCCGAGGGCTCAGTAGGAGTACGAGGAGACAGCGGCGGCCGTGATGATGACCGAGATGATCACAATCACGATCCAGAGGGCACCGATGCACGTCGCGATGATGTTGAGGATCTTGGCGGTCTTCGACGACTGGGTGGCCATCGGGAAGTTGCCCTGCATCTTGAAGGACTTGACTTCGTTGGACTTGATGATCGCGAAGATCGCCAGCGGCCAGCAGCAAATGATGTTGATGATCGACCAGACCAGATAGTCCGGCACGTCGGCGCCGCCGTAGGCAGGCTGGCCGTACGGCGCACCACCGTAGGGTTGGGCCTGGCCGTAGGGCGCCTGCGGGTAGGGCTCCTGCTGCCCTTGCGGATATGCGCCGGGCTGACCGCCCATCGGTGGCTGACCGTAAGGCTGCTGCGGCTGGCCGTATGGATTCGTCACGAAGAAACTCCCCATTGGATGAGCGACAAAGAGGCCCGCTCGACACCCCCGTTCGGGCGGCGCGGAGCTGGCCCGGCAGCGCGAACCGTACACCCGCGCGGCCGGGTCTAGAACCCCAGCCTGCGTAGCTGCTTGGGGTCACGCTGCCACTCCTTGGCCACCTTGATGTGCAGATCGAGATAGACCTTGCTGCCGAGCAGCGCCTCGATATGCCTGCGGGCGGTCGATCCCACCGCCTTCAGCCGGGAACCACCTTTGCCGAGCACGATCGCTTTCTGGCTCTGGCGCTCCACGAAAAGGTTCGCGTAGATGTCGATCAGGTCGTCCCTGCCTTCCCTCGGCCGCATCTCCTCAACGGTGACCGCGATCGAGTGCGGCAGCTCATCACGCACGCCCTCCAGTGCCGCCTCCCGAACCAGTTCCGCGACCAGGGTCGCCTCCGGCTCATCGGTGAGCTCGCCGTCGGGGTAGAGTGGCTGGCCCTCCGGCAACCGCGCGACCAGCAAATCTGCCAGCTCATCGGTCTGGAAACCGTCCGGCACCGACACCGGTATCAGCTCGGCGAAATCCATCAGCCGCTGCAGCGCGAGCAACTGGGCTGCCACGGTGTCGCGTGGCACCAGGTCGGCCTTGGTGACGATGCCGATCACGGGGGTGCGGCGAGCGACACCAGCCAACTCACTGGCGATGTACTTGTCCCCCGCGCCGACAGGCTGGTCCGCTGGCGCGCAGAACCCCACCACGTCGACCTCCGTCCAGGTCTCCCTCACCCGGTCGTTGAGCCGCTGCCCCAGCAGGGTGCGCGGCCGATGCAGGCCGGGCGTGTCCACAATCACCAGCTGGGCATCCTGGCGATGCACGATGCCGCGGATGGTGTGCCTGGTGGTCTGCGGCTTGTCTGAGGTGATCGCAACCTTCCTGCCGACAAGCGCGTTGGTCAAAGTCGACTTGCCCGCGTTCGGCCTGCCGACGAAGCAGGCGAAACCGGAACGGTGTGGTGCTGCGGGCGTGCTCATCGGGCCATCATCCCGTGTCACCACGCATCGACGGCACGCAGCCCGTCTACTGAACGGTATGCGGTCGACTGACTGTCTGTTTAGCCGCTGACGGCCCGTACCGCGCCGGTGGCATCGGCGTGGAACACGACGGCCGACGCGCCGAGATCGCGTACCGCGGCGAGCGAGTCGGCATCGGGTTCCGCCGCGTCGGTGACCACGGCGGCGGCTTCCAGCCCGTCGGCGCCACTGGCCACTGCGGCAGCGACCGCCGCCTGCAACGCGGTCAGCCGAAGCGACGGCAGCGACACCGTGGCAGCCGCGTAGGTACGCCCGTCGGTGTCGCGAACCGCCGCACCCTCCGCCGCGCCCGTCCTGGCCCGCGCCGATCTCGCCAGCGTGATGATCTTGCTGTCCTCGGGGTCAAGCTCGGCCACCACGCGCGTTCCTCCGGCTCGTCATATCTCTTCCTTCCGCCACACCAACACCGCGCTGACCCGCATCCTGCCCCTGCGGTCCTTGCCGCCCTCCGCACGCAACCGTAGCCCGGCAATCTCCGCCTCAGTGCCCGGCAGTGGCACGCGCCCTAGCCGCTGCGCCAGCAGGCCCCCCACGGTCTCGACCTCGTTGTCGTCGAAGTCGATCTCGGTGTCGAACAGCTCGCTCAGCTCCTCGACCGGTAGCCGCGAACTGACCCGCACCATGCCATCGGGGAGCTGCTCCACCGGCGGCCGCTCTTCGGCATCCGACTCGTCAGTGATCTCCCCGACGATCTCCTCCAGGATGTCCTCAATGGTCACCAGGCCTGCGGTACCGCCGTACTCGTCAACCAGTATCACCAGGTGTGTGCGGTCGGATTGCATCTGCCTGAGTAGCTCATCCAGGCGCTTGGTGTCTGGCACGAAGCAGGCCGGATGCATCACCCCGGTCAGTGCGCGTTCCCGGCTTGTCGCGCCGTCGAGACCCGTCCTCACGAGGTCCTTGAGGTTGAGTACCCCGACGATGTCGTCGACCGACTCCCCGATCACAGGTATCCGCGTGAACCCGGTGCGCAGCGACAGTGCGAGTGACTGCCGCACCGTCTTGGCCTGCTCGATCCAGACGATCTCGGTGCGCGGCACCATCACTTCGCGGGCGATCGTATCGCCCAGTTCGAAGACCGAGTGGATCATCTCTCGCTCGCCTTCCCCCACCACGCCGCGTTCACCGGCGATGTCCACCAGCTCCCGCAGTTCGACCTCGGTGGAGAACGGTCCCTCCCGGAAACCACGCCCCGGCGTGATCGTGTTGCCGATGCCGATGAGTAGCCGCGACAGCGGGCCGAGTAACACGCCGAGGACGCGAACCGGACCTGCCGCGATGAGCCCGACGCGATAGGGATGCTGCCGCCCGATCGTTCTCGGACCGACTCCCACCAGCACATACGACACCACCACCATGGCGGCCGCAGCGACGAGTACCCCAACCCAATCGGGGTCGATGAGTTGCGCGCATGACACGGTCACAAGCACGGTCGCGGTCAACTCGCAGGCAAGGCGAAGCAGCAGCAGCAGGTTGATGTGTCGCGGTCGTTCGGCCAGCACCGCGGCGAGGTGACGCGCTCCGGCCTGGCCGCGCCGGAGCATCTCTGCCACCCGCGCTGGCGAGAGCGCGCCAAGCGCGGCATCCGCGCAGGCAAAGCACCCGGCGCCGCACACCAACACAATCGCGACTATCAGCAACGCCACCGGCGAGTAACTCATGCGGCGCCCACTCGGGGGTTCAGGACGGCGTACCCGGTTCGTCCAGCCCGACCGTGCCCAGCACTCGTGCGTCGGCGTTGCGTTGGGCTGCCAGGCGCCTCGCGTCCTCGCGGGCGCTGTGGAAGCCGGAGAGGATCCGCTTCTGCAGGGTGAACATCTCGCGCTCCTCCGCCGCGTCGGCGTGGTCGTATCCGAGCAGGTGCAGCACGCCGTGCACGGTCAGCAGGTGTAGCTCCTCGAGGAGCCCGTGCCCGGCTTTGCGCGCCTGTTCGGCCGCGAACGTCGGGCACAGCACGATGTCGCCGAGCAGCGAGGGCCCGGAATCGGCCGCGTCCGGGCGCCGCGCGGAATCCAGTTCATCCATCGGAAAGGCCATCACGTCCGTGGGGCCCTCCAGGTCCATCCAGCGCTGGTGCAGGTCAGACATCACGTCCAGCTCGACCAACAACACAGACAACTCGGCGAGCGG
>JBOHEL010000189.1:0-8730 GCA_050700995.1 Sciscionella sp.
CTTGATCTTCCCCCTCACCCGGCCCCGGCGAAACGGCCGACTGGGTGGCATACGATCGGTTACACGCACAGACCGTGATGTTTCCGCGGCCGCCGGGTCAGCCGAACGGCCGCCACAGCTCCCAGGAAGGGGTGCCGCCGCATGTCCACCCCGAGTGCTCCGCGCCAGGTGCGCGCCGCCGGAGTCGTTGTCGCGCTACAGGCGTTGGCCGGGCTGGTGTTCGCGGTGGCGGTGCTGGTGCGTGCGGCGACCACTGTGCTGCCTCAAGGGGAGAACGACTACGCGATGGCTGGGTACTTCGCGCTGATCGGCGTGGGCGTGCTCGCGGTCGGTGCCGGCCTCATCAGGGGGCGGCGATGGGCACGCACGCCCGCCCTTGTGGTGCAGCTGTTGCTGCTCGGCGCGGCCTGGTATGCGATCGACGGCGCGGCGAGGTGGGAGATCGGGGCGCCGGTTGCCGTGGTGTGCGTCGCGGTGCTGGTGTTGCTGTTCGTGGCGCCGTCCCGGCAGTGGGCCATGGATCCGCGGCCGGAACCATCGGAGTCCGAGCGCGCCGGGGACCGCGGCTAGCCGCGGTCCTTGCCCGAACTGAGCCTGCCGAGCGGCTCGTCGGCCAGCCGGAACACCGTCCATTCGTTCATCGGCTCCGCGCCGAGTGACTTGTAGAAGCCGATCGCTGGTGCGTTCCAGTTGAGCACCCACCATTCCAGCCTGCCGTAGCCATGAGTGGCGCATTCCTCCGCGAGCGCGGCCAGCAGTGCCCTGCCGAGCCCGGAACCACGCTGCCCCGGCGAGACGTAGAGGTCTTCGAGGTAGATGCCGTGCACGCCACGCCAGGTGGAGAAGTTGAGGAACCACAACGCGCAACCGACGACCGCGCCTTCGACCTCGCCGACATGGCAGAACAGTGCGGGATGCTCGCCGAAGAGCGCGGTGCGCAGCTGGTTCGCGGTGAGTTGGCATTCCTGTGGCGCGCGCTCGTAGGCCGCGAGCTCGTGCACAAGGCCGACAATCGCGGTCACATCGCTTTCTGCTGCTCGCCTGACGCGGGGGTCCAGCACGGTGTCAGTCCTCCATCGGTGGCACGTTGAGCTGGTGCAGTTGGGGTTGGCCGCGTTCGTGGCCCAATGCCGTGACGCTTGCGGGCTCCAGTGCGAAGTGCACGCCGTTCTCGGCGGGCATGCCGAGCCATGCCGCGATCAGCACCCGACCGAAGTGGCCATGCCCCACGAGCACCACATCGCCGTCGCTGAGTGCCGCCCTCGCCCGGTCGAGGACTTTGCGCGCCCGCGCCCCCACCTCATCGGCGGTCTCACCGCCTGGGACGGGATGCGACCACACCGTCCAGTGCGGCACGGCCTGGCGGATCTGCGGCGTGGTGAGGCCCTCGTAGTCGCCGTAGTCCCATTCGGCGAGGTCCGCCGTGGTCTCGGAGACCCGAAGGCCCGCCAGCTCGGCGGTACGGCTCGCACGGCAGCGGGGGCTGGCGAGCACCAGTGCAGGCGCCGTGGCGGTGCCACGCAGCGCGGACAGCGTGCGGCCGGTACCCGGCGCCTCACGTTCGCCCTCGGGCGTCAGCGGAACATCGGTGCGGCCGGTATGCCTGCCGGTCGCGGACCATTCCGTCGCACCGTGTCGCAACAGGAAGATCTCCGGCTCGCGCCCCGGCATCGCTTCACCTCCTGCCCAGATCGTAGGCTAGCCTCAAGTTACTGACGAGTAGGAGTGTTGAGATGGCTTCCACCTACGCGATGTGGCAACGGCTGCGCACGGTGCCGCTCGGCGACAGGTTGTTCTCCGCCGCTGTGTGCGTGAAGGCGCCGTACTTCGCGACGGTGCTGCCGCACGTCACGCGGCTGCGGCCGGGGTACTGCGAGGTGCTGGCGCCCAAGTGGTTCGGGGTGCACAACCACATCGGTACCTTCCACGCCATCGCGGCGTGCAATCTCGCCGAGGTCACGATGGGGATGCTGGCGGAAGCGACGGTGCCGCCGACCCATCGGTGGATCCCCAAGGGGATGGAGGTAGAATACCTGGCCAAGGCCTGCACCCGCCTGCGTGCGGTGGCCGAGCTGGATGCCGTGCCGGAGTTCGGCGACGCCCGCGAGGTCGAGGTGCCGGTGAACGTGCACGACACGCACGGCACTGTCGTGGTGCGCGCGGTGATCACGGTCTGGGTGACCCCGAAGAAGGGCAGAGTGTTCAGCCCTCCGATCCGTACTTGAGTTGCTGTGGTGGTCACACGTGCTCGGACACGAGCACCGCAGTCGTGTCGGGCTCAAGCGCTTCGAATATGTGGGTGAGGTCGCCGGGATAGCCAATGTAGTCGCCGGGGCGCAGCTTCACCGGTTCGTCCGTGGTGCCGACGACGGCGCTTCCGGTCATCAGCACGACGTGTTCGACGACACCTGGCATGTGCGGTTCGGATGTGCGGGCCGAGCCCGGCTGTGCCTGCACGAGGTAGATGTCGCGCCGCGCGGCCGGGGGGCAGACCGAGAGCACGGTGGCGATGTAGTCGGCCTGCTCGGAGGCGAGCGCCGGCCCTTGCCCGGCGCGGATCACCTGAGTCCGCGGAACCGGTGGGTCGACGAGCCGGGCGAACGGCACGTCCAGCGTCACGCTCAACGCCCACAGCGTCTCGATGCTCGGATTGCCCGCGCCGGACTCCAGATGGGAGAGCGTGGACTTCGCGATGTCGGCACGGCGGGCAACCTCGGCGAGCGAGAGCCCGGCGCGACGCCGCTCCCGCTGCAGGCTCGCGGCGATCTTGCCCAGCGGCGCCCTTGAGCGTTCCTCCATGCGTTCACTCCATCAGTGCTTCGTTCGATTTGACGAACGATTCAACGTGGTTCATTGTAGACTACATGCGTTCGCTTCATCGAACATTGGGCCCGGGTTTGCTCCGGGACATCGCGTTGGTGTGCCTCGCAGACGGGCTGGTCGGCATGTCCTACGGTGCGGTGGCGGTCAGCAGCGGGCTCGCCCTGTGGCTGCCGGTCGTGCTCTCCACGCTCGTGCTCGCGGGCGCCTCGGAGTTGCTGTTCGTCGGGATCGTGGCCGCCGGGGGTAGCCCGCTCACCGCCGTGGTTGCCGGGCTACTGGTCAACGCCCGGCACCTGCCGTTCGGACTGGCAGTCGGTGACGTCACCGGGCACGGCTGGCGGCGCCTGCTCGGCAGCCACGTGCTGAACGACGAAAGCGTAGTGTTCGCACTCGACCAGCCCGACGAAACCCGCCGACACGCGGCGTTCTGGGTCTGCGGCCTCGGCATCCTGGCGTGTTGGCCGCTCGGCACGCTCGCGGGTGTCCTACTCGGGACCGTGCTCGGCGACACCGACGCGCTCGGGCTCGACACCATGTTTCCCGCCGTGCTCCTGGCCCTGGTGTTCCCGTCGCTACGCGATCCCGCGACTCGGCGGGCCGCCCTCGTCGGCGTCGCGATCGCGCTGGCAACCTCCCCGTTCCTGCCCGCGGGGCTGCCCGAACTGCTCGCGCTCGCGGGCCTGCTGACCTGCCTCGGCCGCCGCAAGGAGCACTCCGCCCCATGAACGCCCTAACAATCGCCGCGATCCTGCTACTTGCCGCCGGTACCTTCGCGTTCCGATACACGGGTCCCTCGCTGCGCTCCCGCGTCCACCTCTCACCCACGACGGAAAAGCTACTGTCGAGGGGCGCCACGGTCCTGCTGGTCGCGCTCGTCGCCACCGCGGCGCTCGTCGAGGGTGGCGGATTCGCCGGATATGCCCGCCCCGCAGGCGTCGCCGTTGCCGGCATCCTGGCCTGGCGCAAAGCACCCTTCCTCGCCATCGTGCTTGTCGCCGCTACCACGACAGCCCTGCTCCGGCTGCTCGGCGTGCCATGAGCGCGTCCGCGTTGGGTGTCCTCAAGTGGACGCGCCGCTCCGTACCCAGAGCCGACAAACGGCGCTGACCCACGAGAAGCGTTCTCGCAGGTCAGCGCCGTTGTCGGGCCGAGTGACTCAGCCCTTCTTGGTCTCCCAGAAGATCTTGTCGATCTCCGCGATGTAGTCGAGCAGCTCCTGACCCTTGGCCGGGTCCATCGAGCCCTTCGTGCCACTGGCGCCGGCGGCCTTGGTGGCCTTGTTCACCAGTTCGTGCAGCTGCGGGTACTTCTCGAAGTGCGGCGGCTTGAAGTAGTCCGTCCACAGCACCCACAGGTGGTGCTTGACCAACTCGCTGCGCTGCTCAGTGATCATGATGGCCCTGGTACGGAACTCTGGGTCGTCGTTGTCCTGGTACTTCTGCTGCATTGCCTTGACCGACTCAGCTTCGATGCGAGCCTGTGCGGGGTCGTACACGCCGCAGGGGAGGTCGCAGTGCGCGGTGGCCTCCAGGCTCGGGCTGAGGAGTTCACGAACGCGCGACGAAAGCCGCATTCTTCCTCCCAATGGAAAGTGGATGCTCCGACACCGAGGACACTACTCCGGAGATCCACACGTACCAGTCGGAGGGCGAGGCGTGAACGACCCACTTGGCCGATGGCCGTTGCGGCGACTGCGGGTGCGCGGACCATCGATGGCGCCGACGCTCTCGGATGGCGACATTCTGCTGGTCAGGCCGCACGCCGATGTGAATCCAGGCAGCATCGTGCTGGTGCGCTGGCCGTCGCGGCCGGGCCAACTCTCGGTCAAACGGGCGTTGCGCCAGCAGGATCACGGCTGGTTCGTGGTGGGGGACAACACATTCGGCTCGACAGATTCCCGCGAACTCGGCCCAGCAGACGTGCTCGGCGTAGCGATGTGCCGGTTGTGGCCTAGTCCGTCGCTGCTAGCCACCCGTGAGCAGAAGTGGGGCCGCTAGCACCCAGAAGTACCTACGGAGCCGTAAGCTGTTGGTAGTAGGATATACACCGAGCGTAGTCGGGCAGCAGGCCGGCTTCGCGCGCCTGCCCCAGGGTGGGCGCGGCCGCGTCCTTCTCCGAAAGGAGCCGCTCCAGCTCGGTGGGCCACGGCAGGTTAAGCGCTGGGTCAAGTGGGTCGACCCCATGTTCGGCGCCTGGGCGGTAGCCGGTGGAACAGACGTAGGACAGCACCGTGTCGTCGGCCAGCGCCATCATCGCGTGGCCGAGACCTTCGGCGAGGTAGAGCGCCCGGTAGTTGTGCTCGTCCAGCCGAATCGCCTCCCACTTGCCGAAAGTGGGCGAGCCGACGCGAATGTCGACCACCACGTCAAGCAGCGCACCGCGCGGGCAGTAGACGTACTTGGCCTGGCCGGGTGGCACGTCGGCGAAGTGCACGCCACGGATCACTCCGCGCGCGGAGACGCTGTGATTGGTCTGGCCCAATGCCAGCGGGTGGCCGACGGCTCGGGTGAACGGTTCCTCCTGGAAGGGCGCCACGAAGAGGCCACGATCGTCGGGAAAGTTCGTCGGGGTGAACTCCACCGCACCCTCGATCGCAAGTTCGCGTACCTGCATAGCCGCCACCCTATCCGGCTGATCCACAATGGCCTTATCAGCGAGCCCCTGCTGACACGATCGAGTGGGCCTGGCACAATGTGTGCACCGAACGTTGATTGCCGCGCCACCTCACCCCGAGTGGTGCCAGGCGATCGACAGGGGCAGCTATCGGTTCGGGGCCACCGCGCCACTCGACAGCAGCCCGAGTTCGCGGTGCCGGCCGCAGGGCTAGGGCTGTGGCGCCGTCATTCTTTCTTCTATTTCACCTTCCGTAGGAGGGTCGCCGTGACGATCGTGAATGACCATGCAGTGGACCAGCTCAGCGATGATGAGATTTTCGCCGCCCACGAAGGCGGAAAGCTGGACATCGGGGTAGCCAGCCCGATCTCGGACCCGCGCGAGCTGTCCATCGTGTACACACCTGGTGTCGCCGAGGTGAGCAGGGCGATCGCCGCGGATGTTGCGCTCGCCGACCGCTACACCTGGACGAAGCGGCTGGTCGCCGTCGTGTCCGACGGTTCGGCCGTGCTCGGCCTCGGTGATATCGGCGCTGCCGCCTCGCTACCCGTGATGGAGGGCAAGGCCGCGCTGTTCAAAACCTTCGGCGGCCTGAACTCGATCCCTCTGGTGCTCGACACCAACGACGTCGACGAGATCGTGGAGACGCTGGTCCGGCTGCGGCCCTCCTTCGGGGCGGTCAACCTCGAGGACATCGCCGCACCGCGCTGCTTCGAACTGGAAGAGAAGCTCATCGCGGCGTTGGACTGCCCGGTGATGCACGACGACCAGCACGGCACGGCCATCGTGACGCTGGCCGCGCTGCGCGGCGCCAACATGGTGCTCGGCAAGAACATGTCCGACCAGCGAGTGGTGATCTCCGGCGCGGGTGCCGCAGGCGTGGCCTGTGCGCGAATCCTGCTGGCAGCGGGTGTCGGTGACGTCACGGTGCTCGATTCGAAGGGCATCGTCCACACCGGACGTGCGGGCCTGAACCCGATCAAGGAGCGGTTGGCGGCCGAGACCAACACCCTGGGCCTGCGCGGCGGCCTCACCGAGGCCATGCGCGGTGCGAACGTGTTCCTCGGCCTGTCCGGCTCAACGATCGAGGAGGAGACCCTGGCGAGCATGGCCGAGGACGCCATCGTCTTCGCGCTGTCCAACCCCGATCCGGAAATCCACCCAGCCCTGGCAGCCAGGTACGCGCCGATCGTCGCCACCGGCCGCAGCGACTTCCCCAACCAGATCAACAACGTGTCGGCCTTCCCCGGTGTGTTCCGTGGTGCGCTCGACGCGGGTGCGCGCGTGATCACCGAGAAGATGAAACTGGCGGCCGCAGAGGCAATCGCGGCTGTTGCGGCCGATGATCTGGCAGCGGACAAGATCATGCCGAGCGCGCTTGACCCGAGGGTTGGGCCGGAAGTGGCCGCCGCCGTCGCGGCCGCGGCGATAGCTGGGTGAGTGCGAGTCGGCGACGGGCCACCGTGCGAGTGTTCTGCGCGGTGGCCCGCGCTGCGTGATCGGGTGTACACGGGTTACCGTCACCCAGTCTGGTGGCATGCGCACAGGGGATGATGTGAGTTGGAACACGTGGTGACCACCTCCGCTGCTGTGACCACGTCAGCGGCCACCACGGCTGCGATACCTGATGCGCCAGCCCTGATCTGCCGTCCTGACGGTGTGGTCGCAGGCGCGAATGCCGCCGCTGTCGTGCTGGCGGGCGCGCCTTCGCAGGAGCGGCTGTGCGGCATGCCGCTTGACGAGCTGTTGCTCGGTGGCGCCCCGGAACTCCGGTTACACCGGCTTGACGGCTGCGATGTGCCGGTGCGGGTGGTTCGCTGGCCGGTGCCAGGCACTGCGGACGAAGCGGTGCTGCTGCTCGACATCTCCGACATGGTGACCGCTGCCGAGGTGCTGCGCGACGAGCAGCGTCGGCTGAACCAGGTGCAGCGGGTTGCCAGGATGGGCTCATGGGAGCACGACTGCGCCACCGGGGTTACCGTGTGGTCGCCGAGCCACTACGAGCTGCTCGGGTTGGAGCCTGACTCGCGGCCCGCGGGCGCGCAGACGTTGCTTGAGTATGTCCACCCCGCCGACCGTGCGATGGTCGGCAAGCAGCTGCGGCACCGCTGTGGGACGGCGGTGTCCTCCGGCCAGGTCGAGCTGTTCGACAACGAGTTCCGCATCGTGCGGGCGGACGGTGAGATCCGGCGCATGTACGGGCTCGCCGAGCTGCGGCCCCCTGCCGATGGGCGCTCAACGCGAGTGACCGGTTACACCAGGGACATCACCGAGTCGTGGCTGGTGCGTGCCCAGCTGGACGCCGAGCGAGCTCGCCTACTCGAGGCGCAGCGGATAGCCAGGATCGGTAGCTGGAGCTTCGAGGGCGTCGCGGGCACGGTCCACCGCAGCGAGGTACTGCTCGAACTCTACGCGGCCAACGGGGTGGCACCCGACGACGACATCCTGTGCAACGTCCATCCGGAGGACCAACCTGCGGCGAAGGAACTGCGGCACCGGCTGCTGCACGGCGAGACGGGTCCGCTGGAACTTGAGGTGCGCGGCGCCAAGGGCGGGCGGATCTATGCCACCCGCAGCAGGGCGGAGCGCACCGCGGACGGCCAACTGCTGCGGTTGCACGGGACGATGCAGGACGTCACCGAGCAGCGCATGCTGGAGCGTCAGCTCGCGGATGACCGCAGGCGGCTCGCGGATGCGCAACGTGCCGCACGCCTGGGGACCTGGGAATGGGATCCGGAGACGGGCGACTGTGTCTGGTCGGACATGCTCTACCAGCTCGCCGGGGCCGAACCAGGCGCTGCTGTCACCTTCAACAGCTTTCTGCGCCGTGTGCACCCAGACGATCGGGGTTGGCTCGACGACTACCTGCGGCGCACCGTTGTCGAGCAGGGTCCGGTGGAGTGCGAGTTCCGGGCGGTGCGCGCCGATGGCTTACCGCGCATCTTCCGGTGTCGTGGCGGCTCGATGCGAGACTCGTCCGGCCGGACACTGTTCGTCGGCACCGCGCAGGATGTCACGGAGCAGCGCGCCACCGAGAGCCGGATGCGGCGATCCAGCCAGCGCTTTACCGACCTCGTCTCGCTGGTGCCGGTCGGCATCGGCCTTTTCGACGAGTCCGAGCGTCTGGTTGACGCCAATGCCGCGTTGTGTGAGCTGCTCGGTATGGACTTGGAGCGGTTGCGTGGCCTCGACGCCCGAGCGCTGACCCATCCCGATGACGGTCCTCGGCAGCCACTGTCCGGCGGCGCAAGTCAAGACGCGCGGCAACGCGTGCTGCGGACCTCCGACGGCGCG
>JBOHEL010000190.1:0-8710 GCA_050700995.1 Sciscionella sp.
TCCCGAGCACTACCAGCGGGTGTGCGATTACGTCGAGATCGGCAAGCTAGAGGCAACCTTGCTCGCCGGTGGCGGCAGGCCCGCACGCCTGCCGGAGGGCAACTACCTGCAGCCCACGGTGTTCGCCGACGTCAAACCGGAGGCTCGGATCTTCCAGGAGGAGATCTTCGGGCCGGTGGTCGCGCTGACCCCGTTCGACACCGAAGCCGAGGCGATCGCACTAGCCAACGATGTGAAATATGGGCTGGCGGGTTACGTCTGGACCAATGACCTGCGGCGCGGGCACCGTGTCGGCGCGGCGATCGAGGCAGGCATGCTCTGGCTGAACTCCCACAACATCCGCGACCTGCGCACCCCGTTCGGCGGGGTCAAGGCCAGCGGCGTGGGACATGAGGGCGGCAAGCGCAGCATCGAGTTCTACACCAACGAGCACATCATCCACGTCGCGCTCGGCGCCGTGCGCACCCCCCGTTTCGGGGCAGGAGAAGAGGTTTCCCGATGACACCGCCGCCAGACGTCGTCCGCTCCGCCTACGCGGAACTCATCGTCACCGACCTCGCGGCAGCCCGCTGGTTCTACGTCGACGTTCTCGGGCTAGTGGTGACCGAGGAAGACTCCGAAGCGATCTATCTGCGTGCCTTCGAGGAGTACCTGCACCACAGCCTGGTGCTGCGCAAGGGCGCGGCGCCGGCGCTGGCCCGGCTCGGCTATCGCGTGCGCGGCCCACGGGAGGTCGATGCCGCGCAGCGCTACTACACTGAGCTCGGGGTCCCGGTGCGGCGCGCGCCCGCCGGAACCTGCTGCGGCATCGGCGAAGCGGTCCGTATCACCGACCCACTCGGTTTCCCGATCGAGTTCTTCTATAGCGCCGAACACACCGAGCGCTTCACCCAGCGCTACGACCTGCACGGGGCGAACGCGATCGCCAGAATCGACCACTTCAACGTCGCCGTCCCCGACGTGAAAGCCGCCCACGCGTACTACACCAAACTGGGGTTCGGGGTGTCGGAAACCATCGAGGACGACCAGGACAACCTCTACGCCGCCTGGCTCTACCGGAAACAGACCGTGCATGACATCGCGCTGACCGGCGGCGACGGCCCCCGGCTGCACCACATCGCGTTCGCCACCCACGAACGCCACCAGATCCTGCACACCTGCGACATGTTGGGCGCCCTCGGCAAGCAGCACCACATCGAACGCGGCCCAGGCCGCCACGGCGTGTCCAACGCTTTCTACCTCTACCTGCGGGACCCCGACGGGCACCGGATAGAGATCTACACCAGCGACTACTACACCGGCGACCCCGACAACCCCACCATCCGCTGGGACGTTCACGACAACCGCCGCCGCTCGTTCTGGGGGCACGCGGTCGTGCCTTCCTGGTACTCAGAGGCATCCACCGTGCTCGACCTCGACGGCAACCCGGTCCCCATCACCTCACCACCGGTGCGGGAATCGGCGGTCGCCATCGGCGCCGACGGCTTCAGCATCGCTGGGGAGGGCACCGAAGAGCGAGGTTTCAAACTCGGCCACCAGGTCTGACCCGCGCCGCCGGGGTTTGGGTGTCTTCAAGACCCCCCAACCTCAGCCCACCTGGGTGCCGATCACATTCGCGGCGGCCCGCAACCGCTCGGCGGGTTCACCGACTGTCTGTCGGTTTGCCGACCCTATGGTGAGATGTGGTCCAGTTGCCTGCTGCGGGTGTGCGGCACGAACTGCACGAGAACCGCTGCCACCACCATGCCTGCCGTGACGATCAGCAACGCCGCCATCGGACTGAGCTCGTGCAGGTGGGGCGCCAGGACCAGGATGCCGACACAGCCTCCGAGGTGGCCTACGCCGTCCACGAGCGCGAACCCGGTGCTGCGCGCACGTGTCGGGAAGCATTCCGCCGAGAGGGCATAGGTGGGCGACACCCACCCGTTGAACCCGAAGAAGATGATTCCGGCGCCAACGAAGGCCGTCGTGAGGTTCTCACCCGCCAGCGCCAGCAGGATCACGCCGACGATGGTGATCACAGCGTTGACAGGCAACCAGTACCTGCGCTCCAGGCGCTCCGCGAAGAACGACATGAACAAGCTCGACGCCACGAACCCCAGTGTCCCGACGGCCACGATCACACCGGCCGCGGGCGGGGAGTACCGCAGTCCGGTGAGTACCCCAGTGAACCCGGCCGCGTAGGCGTATACCGTGATGTAGCCGGTGAACCACACCACCAGCAACACCAGCGCCCGCCGCAGGTAACGCGGGTTCGCGAAGATCTGCCGGTACGGCGCGTTCGCAGGCGGCGCCACCGCGAGGTTGGCGCTGATAACGGGTTCCGCGAGAGGGCCACGCCGGGCCGCGTGCTTTTCCATGTCGCGGACCACCGCATCGGCCTGATCGTGGCGGTTGCGCGCGATCAGCCAGCGCGGTGACTCCAAGAGCTGGACGCGAACCAGCACCGCGACCAGCGCCAGCAGCGCCCCGATGCCGTACATCCAGCGCCAGCCATTCGCGAAGCCGGGCCCGGCAACGGCGAACGGTATGCCAGCCGGCCAGTGCCCCGCCTCGGTGGTCATGATCAGGCCGAGCCAGATACCGAGCAGCGCGCCCAGCGCCGACATCGTGAAGATGACGGCAGTGAACTTCGCCCGACCTCGCCTGGGCGCAACCTCGTTGATGTAGACGTTGACCACCGCGAGGTCCGCGCCGATACCGATACCGGTGACGAACCGCGCGGCGACGAAGTTGAGGTAGTCCGGTGCCAGTGCGTTGTACAACGACCCCAGCCCGGTGATCACCATCGTCACCAGCAGCATGTTCCGCCTGCCGATCCGGTCACAGATCGGGCTGAGCACCAGCGTGCCGAGCACATATCCCACGAGGTTCAGCAGCACCGGAAGCGTCAGCGAGTCCAACGCGTTTTCCGGCGTGCACCCAGCCTTGATCTGCACGCAGGTCTGGATGAAGGAGACGTTGATATCGAAGATATCGTAGAATGTGAACAGAAAACCGGTCCCGATGATCCCGATGAACAGGTACGACAGTGACCACACCGTCAGCCGGTCCAGTCGGGCGAGGACCCCTGCTGGATCCGTTGCTGTGCCGGCCCGGCGCGGTTCCACGGGAGATGCCATAGGTTCACCGATCCTCGGGCACGAGCCAGGCCGAACCTGGCGCTGCAGGGACGCCACGATATTACGGGGCAGCTCCCGTGACGTACACACCGACAAAGAGGAATTCTGGTGTCCAGAACATGCCGGATTCAGACAGGCGGGCGGCGGTTGTAGTCCAGGGTGACGACCGGGACGGTCATCAGCGCACCGGCCGGGGCTGGGGTTTCAGGCGATCACGCCGTGCTCGCGTAGTTCGGTGAGCCGGGCACGATCGACGCCGAGTTCGGCGAGCACGGTGTCGGTGTGCTCGCCCAGCGCGGGCACGGCGTCCATCCGCGCGGCGACGTCGGTGAACGTGATCGGCGGTAACACCGCAGGAACCAGGCCCGCCGGGGTTTCCACGGTGCGCCACCGGTCGCGTTCGGACAGTTGCGGATGCTCGATGAGTCCGTGCGTGGAGTTCATGCACGCGTTGCCGACACCGGCCGCGTCCAGCTTGCGCTGCAGTTCCATCGCGGGCAGTGTGACCGTCACGTCGGCCACCGTCTTGTCCACAAGAGACCGGTTACGGCAGCGCGCGACGTTGGTGGCGAAATTCGGGTGCTCGGCCAATTCCGGCCGATTGAGCACGCCGATAGCAAGCCGTCGCCAGTTGCGGTCGTTCTGCACACCGATCAGCACCTGCGTGCCGTCCGCCGTCGGGTAGGCGTCATACGGCGCGATGGCCGGGTGCCCGAGCGCGGCGCGCGGTGGCGGCGTTCCGGTGTACATCGTGGTGTAGAGCGGGTGGCCCATCCATTCCGCGACCGCGTCGAACATCGACACCTCAACGGTGGCCCCGTCACCGCCACGTGCGGCACGCAGCAGGGCGGCGAGCACCGCGGAGAACGCGTACATGCCCGCACCGATGTCGGCGACCGGCACCCCGGTCTTCGCCGCCGCTTTCGGCGATCCGGTGACCGATGCGAGCCCGGTCTCCCCTTGCACCAACAGATCGTAGGCGCGCTTGTCCCGAAAGGGCCCTCCGCTGCCATAGCCGGACATCTCCACGACGATCAGATCGGGCCGATCCGTGCGCAACGTCGCGGCATCCACGCCGAGCCGGTTCGCCGCGCCTGGCGCCAAGTTCTGCAGAAAAACGTCGGCACGCGCGACAATCTGGTGCAGCAGCTGGCGCCCCGCCGCTGACTTCACGTCCAGCGCCACGGATTCCTTGCCCCGGTTCAACCAGACGAAGTGGGAGGCCATACCGTGCACGACGTGGTCGTAGTCACGGGCGAAATCCCCGCCGTCCACCCGCTCGACCTTGATCACGCGGGCGCCGAGATCGGCGAGGTGGCGGGTGGCGAGCGGACCCGCCACGGCCTGCTCCAGTGCCACGACGGTGATACCGTCCAGCGGCATCCGATTGTGCTGCTGCAACAAGGGGAACTCCTGTCCGAACGCGATTTTCAGTACGACCGCGGCAATCCGAGGACGTGCTGCGAAACGTAGTTGAGGACCATTTCCTGGCTGATCGGCGCCAGTCGCATCAAGCGCGCCTCCCGGAAGTACCGCTCCACGTGGTACTCCCTGGCATATCCCATGCCGCCCAGCGTCTGCACCGCCCGATCGGCGGCCTGGAAGCCCGCGTCCGCACACAGGAACTTCGCCATGTTCGCCTCCCGCCCGCAGGGCAGCCCGCAGTCGTAACGCCACGCGGCGTTGCGCGCCATCAACCGGGCGGCGTCGAGCCGGGTCAGCGCTTCGGCCAGCGGGAAGGCAATGCCCTGATTCTGCCCGATCGGACGGTCGAAAACGATGCGCTGCTTCGCGTAGTCAGTCGCCCGCCGCAGTGCGGCCCTGCCGATGCCGATCGCCTCGTGTGCCAGCAGGATGCGCTCCGGGTTCAATCCGTCGAGCAGGTACCGAAATCCGCGCCCCTCCTCACCGATGCGCGCGCTTGCCGGCACCCGCAGCCCGTCGATGAAGATCTCATTGGATGCCACCGCGTTGCGCCCCATCTTCGGGATCGGACGAATGTCCATTGCGGACCGGTCCACGTCGACGAGGAAAAGCGTGATGCCGTCGGTGGGCTTGGCGACCTCGTCGCGGGCGGTGGTGCGGGCGATGAGCACCATCTTCTGCGAGTCGCCTGCCTTGGTGATCCAGATCTTGCGGCCGTCGATGACGTAGCCGTCGCCGTCGCGGCGGGCGAAAGTGGACACCCTCGTGGTGTCGGTACCGGCGTCCGGCTCGGTGACCCCGAAGCACACGTGCAACGTGCCGTCGGCCGCGGCGGGCAGCACCTCGGAACGCAGTTGCTCGCTGCCGTGCTTGGCGATCACGTTCAGCCCGAAGATGGTCAGGTGCATGGTGCTGCACCCGTTCATCGCGGCACCGGACGCCGCCACCTCCTCCAGCAGCAGCGCGGCCTCGGTGATGCCGAGCCCGCCGCCGCCGTAGCTTTCCGGGATGGCGATGCCGAGCCAGCCGCTCTCGGCGAACGCCCGGTAGAAATCCCACGGAAACTCATGCCGCTCGTCGCGCTCTGCCCAGTAGTCGTCACCGAACTTGCCGGCGAGATCGCGCACCGCGGTGCGCAGCGCCCGCTGCTCGCTACTCAGTTCGAAATCCATGAATCTACTTCGCCCTCAACCCGACAGTTCCGTCAGCCCGCGCTTGGTCGCCCGCACCGCACCCAGGATGATCAGCAGGCTGATCAGCGCCATCACGGCGAAGGCACCGAACACGGCGCGAGCGCTCGTCACCGAAAGCAAAGCCAGCACGATATAAGGCGCGACCGCGCCCCCGATATGCCCGAGGCCGTCGCCGATCGACATCGCCGACGCCCTGGCACGAGTCGGGAATACCTCTGCGGTGTAGGCATAAGCGGCGGTCACCGCGGCGAAGTTGCCGAAGCCCACGAGCAGTTCACCGACGATGATGGACGCAGGCCCGGTGCCGAGCGCCAGCAGCACGAACCCGCCGATGGCTACCACGATCCCGAGCCCGACGAGGACCTTGCGCTCCAAGTGATCGATCAACACCGGAGCCAGCAGCCCGCCTGCCAGGAAACCTAGGAACCCGATTCCGGTGTACAGCAATCCGGACGGCAGTGCGATGCCGAGCTTCGTGAGCAGGGTCGGCTGGTAGCCGAGATAGCCGTAGATCCACATGTAGAACATCGCCCAGAAGAAGAACACCACCGCCAGCCGCGGCAGGTACTTACGGGAGAGCAGGTGCGCGGTGGGGAATCCGGTGAGCGGCTCCTCGGCCGGTATCACGGCGGGAGGAGGCAACGGGCGCCCGGATCGCCGCTCGGCATTGCGCTCCATCCGTGCGACCGTTCGCTCCGCCGCCTCGGCGTGACCGTGCAGCACCAGCCAGCGCGGTGATTCCGGGAGCCAGCGATCACGGCAGAAGAACAGCAGCACGACGGCCAGTGCCCCGATCCCCACCAGGATCCGCCATCCGACCGAAGGCAGCGGCAGCAGCCCGAGACCGATGAACGGGGATACCACGAACCCCAGCGCCCCCCACACGGTGTTCAACGCCAGGAACCGCCCCCGCGACTTCGCGTTGGAATACTCTCCCAGGAAAGTGGCAGCCAACGCGATCTGCGCGCCCATCCCGATACCGGTGAGCGCCCGGAACAACGTCAAGGAGACCAGGTTCCACGAGAACGCCGTCAACAGGCTTCCCACGGTGATGATCATGACGCTGATCACCAGGGTCCGCCGGCGGCCGATGTAGTCGGCCATACTCCCCAGGGCATACGATCCGACGATGTAGGCGAGCAGGTTGTAGGTGATCGGTGGTCCCGACGCGCTCTCCGGGAGCCGAAGGTTCGCCAGCATGCTGGGCAGGCTCACCCCGATCGCGGTGATGTCGTAGTAAACGAAGAAGTAGGACAGCCCGAGCACCAGGAACACGACCCAGCTCAGCCCCCAGGTCGGCAGCCGGTCGATCCTGGCGTTGAGTTCGGCGACGGGTGCGCCCGGCCGATGCCCTACGGCGCCTTCTGGGGCGGTCATGGCGGCCTCCTGTTCGTATTTACGAACTTGCTGCCTTATTTGCGGACACGCTAGTTATGCGGGAGCGCGAACGTCAAGGTGCGCGTTCAGCCCAGGCGCTGCGACACCTCACGGGTCACCGCACGTACGCGCACGGCGACCGCGTCCAGCCGCGGCTCGATGCGCGCGGTCGGGCCTGCCACCGCGATGCAGCCGACCAGCCTGCCTGCCTCGACAAGCCCGCCAGCCGCGGCGCTCACGTCGGGCAGCGTCTCCCCCCGATTGATCGCGAAGCCCTCGGCGGCCACGGTGCGCAACTCCCCGGCCACAGCGGCGCGGCTCGCCGCGGGCACATGAGCGGCCAGATAAGCGCATCGCCGCGCCTGGCTCATGTGCGCCAGCACCACCTTGCCACTACTGGTCGGGTACAACGGGCGCCGCGTGCGCGGCGGCGCGGAATAGCGGATCACCTGGTTCGACTCGATCGACTCCAGGTACACGATCGAGTCGCCGACGGGCTGTGCGAGCGAGACGGTCTCGTCGAACTCCTCGTGTAACTGCCGCATCCCGGCCCGCGCGGCCTCCACCAGCGCCGGCCGGGGCGGCGCCAGCAACGCGCCCGCCGCCGGACCCAACCGGTACCCGCCATCACGCTCAATCAGGTAGCCGACGGCGACCAAGCCGCGCACCAGCCCATGCACCGACGACTTCGGCGCATCGAGCACCGACACCAGGGTGTGCAGCCGCACCCCGTGCGGTGCTGCCGCCACGGTCTCCAGGATCGTGGTCACCCTGGTAACCGTCCGGTGCTCGCCTGCGGCAAGATCACGGGCAGACACGGCAACCTCCACCATGGGAACCGTTCAACAGCGAGTCACAGTATCCGCACGCCAGAGCCATCGCTGGCCGGAGCTCGTGAATGCCTACTGTGCAGGGGGGCGGAGACGTTCGCGGTGCGGGGTGTCGCTCTCACCTCCGGGTGGTGCGGACCTCGACGAGCGGGAGCTGTCTGCGTAGCGCCACGTTCTCGCCGGGGTCGAGGACGCTGTGCTGCACACACGCGGGCACGAGCTGGCCCGTCTCCGGGTGGGCCATCGAGTAGGCGCAAGCACGCAGCCGCTCCTGCGCCGCGCGCACCCCAGGGTCCGTCGCGGTCTCACCGCGCTGCAGCAACTCCCACGCGGGCCCGACCTGCTCGGCGTCGATGAAGCTGTGCATCACGAACGTCAGCAACCGTAGCCGCCCTCGCACGCCTGCGCGCACGAGGCGGGGCAGCCCGCCGGCACGGGCGACAACCGAGCGCAGCCAGCGCAGCCCGGTGGCCGCCTCGGCCGGATGCGTGAGAGCGGCCCGCAGCAGCCGGACGGCCACCATCGGCACCGGCGCGCCGCTGAAAGTCATCCCGCCGAGGTGGCGGTAGATCGCGTCGCGGGCGGCGAGATCGACCGGCCGCCCATCATCGACGACCGGAACCCAGGTGTCGTCGACCAGCAGCCCGTACGCTGCGCGGTTGCAGCGCGGGTCCCCGATCTGGACCGCCTGCCACGGCAGCCGGGTGCCCGCTCCCCGCTCGATCTCGGCCCACACCTCGTCGTCGGTGATCGCCCGGAATTC
>JBOHEL010000191.1:0-8636 GCA_050700995.1 Sciscionella sp.
GGCAGGATCGGGGGCGGCGTCCTCGGTCGACGTTCCGCCCGCCATCCAGGGTCGAGGTGCTGCGGCGGCTGGATTCCGCGGGGCTGCTACCCGCGATCGTGTTTGTGTTCTCCCGCGCGGGTTGCCAGGCCGCGGTCGAGCAATGCGTGCACGCCGGCTTGCGGCTCACCGGTCCGGAGGAGTGGGACGCGATCAGGCAGATCATCGACCGTCACACCCGCGACCTGCCGGAGGCTGATCTAGCGGTACTCGGCTATTGGGAGTGGCGCGACGCGCTTGAGCGCGGTATCGCCAGTCACCATGCCGGCTTGTTGCCCGCGTTCAAGGAGACCGTCGAAGAGCTCTTCGTACGGGGTTACGTGAAGGCTGTGTTCGCAACCGAGACGTTGGCGCTGGGTATCAACATGCCCGCGCGCACCGTGATGCTGGAACGGTTGGTCAAGTACAACGGCGAGGCGCACGTCGACCTGACGCCCGGTGAGTACACGCAACTCACCGGGCGCGCCGGGCGGCGAGGTATCGACGTCGAGGGGCATGCCGTCGTGCTCTGGCAGCCCGGTGTCGACCCGAAGCAGGTCGCGGGCCTTGCCTCCACCCGCACCTACCCGCTGCGTTCTTCCTTCCGGCCTGGCTACAACATGGCGGTGAACTTGGTGCACCAGCTGGGTGCCGCCGACGCGCGAGCGTTGCTTGAGCAGTCGTTCGCGCAGTTCCAGGCCGATCGTTCGGTGGTGGGGCTGGCGCGCAAGATCGATCGCAACGACGAGGCGCTTTCCGGCTACCGCGACGCGATGACCTGCCGGCTCGGTGACTTCACCGAGTATGCCGAGCTGCGCCGCAAGCTCTCGGAGCGGGAGAAGACGCTGGCGCGGCAGAGCAGTGCGATGCGGCGCGCGGAGACCGCGGCGTCGCTTGAGAAGCTGCGCAAGGGCGACGTGATCGCGGTGCCGTCGGGTCGGCGCTCTGGGCTGGCTGTCGTCATCGATCCTGGCAGCGAGCCGATGAGCGAACCGCGGCCGGTGGTGGTCACGCAGGACCGCTGGGGTGGTCATCTCACGCTCGCGGATTTCCCCGCTCCCGTTGAACCGCTCGGCCGCATCAAGCTGCCCAAGTACGTGCAGTGGCGTTCGCCGCAGGTGCGCAGGGACGTGGCGTCCAGTATCCGCAACAGTGGTGTGGACGCCCCGGTGCGCGCCAAGCGGCGGCCCAGTGCGGCCGACGACGAGGATCTGGCGGCGCTGCGCAGGGCATTGCGGGCCCATCCCTGCCACGGTTGTGACGATCGTGAGGCGCACGCGCGCTGGGCGGAGCGGTACCACAGCTTGGCTGCCGACACCCGGAAGCTGGAAGAGCGGGTATCCGCGACGACGCATTCGCTGGCGCGGCAGTTCGATCGCATCAGGGCGGTGCTGACCGAGCGGGGTTACCTGCCAAACGGGGGGCGTGCCGAGATCACCGAGGCAGGCAAGCGGCTGGCCAGGATCTACAGCGAGTCCGACCTGCTGGCGGCGGAGTGCCTGCGTATCGGCGCGTGGCGGGGGCTGGGGCCCGCGGAGCTCGCCTCGGTGGTGTCCGCACTGGTCTATGAGGCGCGGCGGGACAGTCCGGTGCGCCCGAGTGTGCCTGCTGGTGCGGTGACCGACGCGCTGGATGCGACCATTCGGGCGTGGGGCGATATCGCGGATTTGGAGCGGCACCACCGGGTGGAGCGGACCAGGGAGCCGCATGCTGGGTTTGCCTGGCCGGTGTACCGGTGGGCGCGGGGGGAGTCGCTGCAGAAGGTGCTGACGGCGGCCGAGGCGAACGGTCAGGAACTCTCGGCCGGTGATTTCGTGCGCTGGTGCCGGCAGGTGGTTGACCTGCTGGACCAGATCAAGGATGTGGCAGGCAGGGGCGAGCCGCTTGGTGACGCGGCGAGCGAAGCGGTGGCGGCGATTCGGCGGGGCGTAGTCGCCGTGGGAGCCGTATGACGCACCGTGGCGGTAGCGTCGCTGCGGCGTTGGATATGTGGTTTGATCACGCACGATGAGATCGCGACCCGGTGGAGGCGTTCAATGAGCAGCCCGTACGGACCGCCCGGCGGCAACGGCCCGCAGGGATGGGACCCCCAAGGGCACGGCCAGTGGCCAGCGCAGCCCTACGGTGGCCACTGGCCCGCTGGTCCGCAGTCCGGCGGTTTCCCGCAACAGCCGGGCTACGGCCAGCCGCAACCGGGGTATCCGCAGCAACCGCAGGTGCCCGGCCAGCCCACCTACCCGCCGCCCGGCCAGCCCGGGTACCCGCAGCAGCAGCCGCAGCCCGGTTACGGTCAGCCCACCTACCCGCCGCCCGGCCAGCCTCAGTACGGTCAGCCGCAGCAGGGCCAGTCGCAGCAGGGCCAGTCGCAACCTGGTTACGGTCAGCCGCAGCAGTACCCTGGGCAGCCGGGCGGGCAGCAGTATCCCGGCCAGCAGGGTTATCCCGGTGACCAGTTCGGCCAGCCCGGCGGCGGGTACGGCCAGGTGCCTGGGCTCTCTCCCGCCGGTGACGATGAAGGTGGCAAGAAGAAAACCGGGTTGATCTGGGGGCTCGTCGCGCTGGTCGTGGTGATCGTCGCGGTGGTGGTTGTCGGCGGTTTCGCCTGGCCTGGTTGGTGGGTGTCGAAGACGTTCGACAGCTCCAAGATGCAGGACGGCGTGAAGAGCATCCTGACCGACAACTACAAGCTTGACGGCGTCGGCGCCGTGTCGTGCCCGTCCGGCGAGAAGGTCCAGACCGGTAACACCTTCGCCTGCACCGTAACGATCGGTGGCCAGCAGAAGAAGGTGGAGATCACGGTGAAGAGCGACGACGGCAAGTATGAGGTGGCTCAGCCGAAGTAATCGTTGGCGGGGTCGTCCTCGGCTACGGCAGGATGGGTCGAATGAGCGATCTTCAGATTCGGCTGCTCGCGGAGGATGAGTGGCGCGCCGCGTCCACACTGTTCAGCGCCACGCTGCACAGCGCGCCGGTGGACGACGCAGGGTGGCCCCAGGTCAGGGGCAGGTACCAGCCGGATCGTTCGTTCGGGGCTTTCGAGGGGACAGTGCTGGTCGGCACGGCACGGTCCTTCGACGCCGAGTTGACCGTGCCTGGCGGGGCTCATTTGCCGATGGCCGCGGTGTCCGATGTGGGGGTGCGCGCGGATCGAACACGCCGTGGTGTGCTCACCGCGATGATGCGCGCCCAACTGGCTTCCGTGGCCGAACATGCGGTGCCGGTGGCGAGCTTGCGTGCCAGCGAGGCGGTGATCTACGGCCGCTTCGGTTACGGCGTGGCGAGCAGGGCGCGGAGTCTCACTCTCGACCCTCGGCGCGTCACGCTGTCGGCGACGTCGCCGGTCGGTGGGGAGATCGAGTTGCTGGAACGGGACAAGCTGCTCGCCCGGTTGCCGGAACTCTATGCCGCCCAGCCCCACCGGCCCGGCATGATCACCCGCCCGAAATACTGGTGGTCTGAGGCGGGCTGGTTTCTGACACGGCCCCCGAAGCTGGTACGTGGGGTGGTGCATCGCGGGGCTCGCGGGGTGGACGGCTTCGCGACTTACACCATCGCCCGTGCGCACGGTGCGGCGGGCACGATGCGCGTGGAAGATCTGCATTGCGGGACCGCGGAGGCGTTCGGGTCGCTGTGGCGGTTCCTGCTGTCTGTCGATCTGGTGCATGAGGTCACCACGGCGGAGCGCGCGCTCGACGAGCCGGTGGAACTGCTGCTGACCGATTCGCGGGCGTGGCGCACGACCGGCGTCACCGACGAGACGTGGCTGCGGCTGGTGGATGTGCCCACCGCGCTGCGGGCTCGGGAGTACGGTGAGGGTTCGGTGGTGATCGAGGTGTGCGATCGGTTGCTCCCGGCGAATTCCGGGTGCTATCGGCTCGGCCCGGATGGTGTTGCCATGGTGGATCGGCGGCCGCAGCTGACGCTGGACGTCGACGCGCTCGCGATGCTGTATCTGGGAGACCGCTCCGCCACGCAGCTTGCCGTGGCCGGACGCCTGGCGGTGCTCGACCCGGCCGCGCTGCCGGTGGCGGACCGGGTGTTCGCGACCGACGTCGCGCCGTGGTGTGGCACCTTCTTCTGAGGCGGGGCATCGCTGGCTGCGGGGTTGGCTCACCCGCTGGGGTGTTAGCGCTTCACTCCGACGGCGGCGTAGGCAACCGACCGCTCCGGGTTGACGGCCTGTTCGGGAGCCTCCGGTCGCCATTGCGGCGTCCATACGATGCCTGGCTCGATGATCTCGACCGGGCGCAGCATCGCGGCGAACTGCTCGCGGCTGCGCATATGCCCGGGCAGCGTGGTTTCGGCGTACTTCTCCGCGGCGGCCGCAACCCGGTCGCCGACGGGCCCTTCGGTGGTGGCGTGGGAGACGATCAGGTAGCTGCCCGGGGCCAGCGCATCCAGGTAGCGCGCGATGATCGCGGCGGGGTCCTCGGTGTCGGACAGGAAATGCAGCATGGCTAGGATCATCACCGCGACCGGCTGTGAGTAGTCCAGCACGGACCGGATCTCCGGCGCTTCGAGTACCGTCTCGGGCTCACGCAGATCTGCCTGCAGGATCGCCGCGTGTTCGTCGCCGTCGAGCAGGAGCTTGCTGTGCTGGATGGCAACCGATTCGATGTCCACGTAGGCGACGCGAGCGTCGGGGTTGATGCCGCGGGCGATCTCGTGAGTTGGGCCGACGGTGGGGATGCCCGAGCCGAGGTCGAGGAACTGCCGCACGCCGAGTTGGCTCACATACCGCACCGCCCGATGCTGGTAGCGGCGGTTGTGCAGCGCGAAGTCCCTGGCCTCTGGGAAGCTGGCGAGGATCTCCGAGGCGAAGCGGCGGTCGGACTCCAGATTGCAGGCGCCACCAAGGTAGTAGTCGTACACCCTGGCGACATTCGGTGTGTCGATGTCGAGACCGATGTCCTGCAAGTCGCGGTTGTCCATGAAGTTCGCTCCTATCCGTGGCCGCGTCGCTACTCGCCCAGTCTGCCGTGAGGGCAGCCCGATGGGAACCTCGGGCGCGGACCTTCGAGGTAGATGTGAGGCGACCGTGACCGCTGAATCCCCTCCACCTCATCGCCGGGGGTGTCCAGGTAGGCCTCGACGGTCAGCAGTGCGCGGCTGGTGTGCCCGACAAGGTCGTCGACGGTCCATTCGCCAAGGCCGATCGCGTCCCGTCGACCCCGACCGGCGAAACCGTGCGGAGGAACCACGATGCGGCCTGCTCGAAGGCGTTGACGCTGTCTGGCCAGTTCATTGCCGCCATGGTGCTGACAGCAGACGGGTCATGACCGCAAGCGCCGATGACCGCGAATCGGCCGCCGCGCGGTCCATCGCCGAGACCGAGCATCGCTGCTTGGGGAGTGTGGTCGCCGGTGTCTGTCCGGTCCCTCCACCCACCACATCAACGCATCATGATGCACTGATGTATGCTTGTACTATGCGCACCACACTGGACCTCGATGATGCGGTGCTTGTCGCCGCGCGGTCCATCGCTGAGACCGAGCATCGCTCCTTGGGGAGTGTGGTCTCCGAGTTGGCCAGGCGCGGACTGGTACCGGCGCAGCGCGCGGACGACGGCTTTCCGACGTTCCAGGTGTCTCCCGATGCGCTGCCGCTGACCCCCGAGATGGTGGATCGTGCACTGGACGAGTGATCGATGACGGCAGCGCTGCTCGACGTGAATGTCCTGATCGCGCTCGCGTGGCCGCATCATGTCCATCATGAGATGGCGCGCAGCTGGTTCATGGACCGCAGCCGGGAAGGCTGGGCGACCACTCCGGTGACCGAGCTCGGTTTCGTGCGCGTTTCGTCGAACAAGAAGATCATCCCAGAAGCCACCACTCCTCGCGCCGCGCTCAGTGTCTTGCGATCACTGTGCGACCTGCGGGGTCATGCGTTCTGGCCGGATGACCGCCGTCTGCTCGATCCTGCGCTCTCGACGGAGCGGCTGGGTGCCTACCGCCAGGTCACCGACATCCACCTGGCGTTGATCGCGGTCAGGCACTCCGCCACGCTTGCCACGTTCGATCGAGGGATCGTCGAGGTGCTCGATCCCGCCGACCGATCCGCGATCGAACTGCTGAGCTGAGAGCGCGGGAAGTGGCTACCGCCGATTCGTCTCGGACAACTCATCGGCGCCCTCATTGGCATGATGCCAGTACCCTTCGTCAGCCGCTGTGTAGTGCGGCGAGCAGGCGGTCGACGGAGCGGCCGAGGCCCCAGCGTTGCTGCAGTTCGGTCAGCCGCTCGGTGTCGACGGCTGCCGGGTCGATGCGGTCGTCTCGGGATGGCGTGACCGGGGCGTCGAGCACCACCCGCACCACGCCGGGTGCGGCGGCCAGGTAGTCCGCGCTTTCGGCGAGCTTGGTACGGATCTTCGCGGGAACGGCTGGGTCAGCGTTCACCGCCGCCCGCAGCAGCCCTTCCAGGGAGCCGAACTGGGTGATCAGCTTGGCCGCGGTCTTCTCACCGATGCCTGCCACTCCTGGCAGCCCGTCCGAGGGGTCGCCGCGTAGTGCGGCCATATCGGCGTAGCAGGGGCCGGCGACCGGTACCGGCAGGCCGTAGCGCTGGGCGATCTCCTGCGGCCCGAGCGCTTCTACCTTGGCCCAGCCCTTGCCGACGTAGAGCACGGCCGCGGGTGTCGGTTGGCTGCGGACGAGCTGGAACAGGTCGCGGTCGCCGGTGATGACCTCCACGGGATCAGTGCGCTCACGCGCGGTGAGCGTGCCGATAACATCGTCGGCTTCGTAGCCGTCAGCCTCCGCCGTGGCGACGCCCGCCGCCGCGAGCAGGTCGCGGATGATCGGCACCTGCGGGGCGAGGGTGTCCGGCACGGACTCGCCGTCACCGCTCTCGGCGACCCGGTGGGCCTTGTAGCTTGGCAGCGCGTCCACGCGGAACTGCGGTCGCCAATCGGCGTCGAGGCAGGCAACCAGCCGGGATGGCCCCCGGTCGGTGATGATCCTTGCGATGGTGTCGGCGAAGCCGCGGACCGCGTTCACCGACGTGCCGTCCGGCGCGGTCATCGAGTCCGGTAGCGCGTAGTAGGAGCGGAAGTAGAGGCTGGCAGAGTCGAGCAGCGCGAGTGGACCGTTGTTCACGGTGCGCCAGCTTGCCACATCACCGCACCTCTATACCGTAGAACAAGGCCGCCATGTCCTCGCCCCCATGGCCTGCCCGCTCGGCGCGTTCCAGGTTGGTGAGTGCGCCACGGGTGCCTGCGAGCTCCGGATCGCCTGCCGCGTCGAGGACCAGCCTGGCGTCCTTCGCCGCGAGGGAGAGCGGGAAGCTCAGCGGGTAGTCGCCGCTGATCATCGCGCCACCTTTGAGGTGGGCATAGGGCAGGTCGAGTGCGCCACCGCTGATGGATTCGAGGAACTGCTGCGGGTCCACGCCAAGTCGCTTGGCGAGGGCGATGGATTCGGCGGTGCCGTTGGTGACGGCCAGCACCCAGTTGTTGGCCACCAGCTTGAGCTTGCTCGCCGCCCCAAGGTCTCCGGCGCGGATGGTGCGGGACCCGACGGCGTCGAATACCAGCTGGCAGCGGTCCAGCGCGGTGTCGTCTCCCGCGGCCAGCACGACCAGTGCACCTTGCTGAGCGGGCTGCTTCGTGCCGAGTACGGGCGCGTCTACGAAGCTGACACCGGCTTCGGTGGCGAGCGCGGCGAGGCGTTCGGTGTGGCTGACGCCAACCGTGCTCATCTGGACCCAGAGCGCGTCGGCGCTCATCGCGGCGAGAGCGCCGTCCCGACCGGTCATGACCGCCCGCACGGTGGGGCCGTCGGTCAGCATGCTGATGACGATCTCCGCGCCGCGTGCCGCATCGCCAGGCGTCGCGGCCTTAGCGGCGCCCAGTTCGACGAGCGGCGCGGTCTTGGATTCCGTGCGGTTCCACACCCGCACGTCGAACCCTGCGCCGATCAGGTTGGCGGCCATCGGCGCGCCCATGATCCCGGTGCCCAGCACGGCTACGATCACTGCTACCTCCGAGTGGTGGGGTGGCTGACTCGATTCGAGGCTATCCGCCGCTGAGGTGTCGCGCGACGAGCGCGCTGCCGCAGGCTAGGTAGAGTCCGCGGTGTGTCCCCTTCCAGCGACTTCCCGGTTCGGCGCGCGCACGCGAACGACGCCGAGGCCATCGGGCGGTTGTTGCACGAGTTGAACCGCGAGTTCGATGACCCGACCCCCGGCCCTGCCGCACTGGCGCGGCGGGTGCGGGAGCTTGTCGCGGGCGGTGACACGGTCGTGCTGCTCGCCGGTGGGGGACCGGACGGTGTGGTGGTTCTCCGGTTCCGGCTGTCCATCTGGGACGAAGGCCTTGAGTGCTACCTGGCGGAACTGTACGTGGTCCCACGGCGGCGGGGGGTTGGGCTCGGCAGGGCGCTCGTTGAGGCAGCATTGCTCGCGGCGCGCGAGCGCGGCGCCGACACCATGGACCTCGGCACCAGCGAGACCGATCTCGTCGCGCGCCACCTCTATGAACGCCTCGGCTTCAGCCACCGGGAAGGCGGCAACGGTCCGTTGATGTACTGCTACGAACGCGAGATCTGAGGTGCGGTAACGGACCGGTGGTGTCACACAGTCGTCGCGATACCAAGCTACTGACCGGTGCGCCCGTCGATCCG
>JBOHEL010000192.1:0-8626 GCA_050700995.1 Sciscionella sp.
CGCGACGTACGGCGAACCCGAACGGTCCCCGATCACGGAGGACACCGCGACGCGCCCGACGAACACGTACGGCGCGACGAAACTCGCCATCGACCATGCCATCACCTCCTATGCCAACGCGAACGGGCTGGCGGCCGTGAGCCTGCGCTATTTCAATGTGGCCGGCGCGCACGGCCACTTCGGAGAACGCCACGCTACCGAGACCCATCTGATTCCGATCGTGTTGCAGGTCGCCCTCGGCGAGCGCGAGGAGGTGCAGATCTACGGCGATGACTATCCGACCGACGACGGCACCTGCGTCCGCGACTACATCCATGTCACCGACCTCGCCGATGCTCACCTGCTCGCGCTGGATCACGCCACGGCCGGGCAGCATCGGATCTACAACCTCGGCAACGGCACCGGGTTCTCGGTGCGCCAGGTCATCGACACCTGCCGGGAGGTGGCCGGGCACCCGATCCCCGCCACGCTGGCGCCGCGCCGCGCCGGCGACCCCGCGGTACTGGTGGCGGCGAGCGAGAACGCACGGACCGAGATGGGATGGAAGCCGGTGCGGGCTGAACTGTCCGGCATCGTCGGCGACGCCTGGAAGTTCGCGTGCGCACGCTGAGCGGCTCACCCAACGCCCTCGGCAGCCGAGCGTTTCGCCATCGCGACCGACCGGCGTAGCGTGCTGGCGAGCCAGTCGGGCGGCAAGCCCGCCTGCTGCACCTGGCGCAACAGCGATGTGAGCTGGTGGCCGGGATCAGCCTCCTCGGCGCACTCCAACGCGACACCTGCAAGCGCACCATCGCCCCGCAGGTATGCCGAAACGGCAAGCAGGCATGCCGCCTCCGCCCGTTCCGGCGCAGGGGTCATCCGGGTCAGCGCGGCCCACAGCCATTCCGCCGCCATGGCCTGCTCGGGGCCGGCTGAGAGCAAGCAGGCGTCCCGTACCTGGTGATCACTCAGCTCCCTGGCCAATCGCACCACGATCTCGTCGGAAAGTGTGGTGCCCGCGGAGGCGCCCGCGGCGATCGACGCCATGACGTGCGCGACCTTGTCCGGCAGCGATATGGTCTCTCCGGTGGCCTGCGACGCGAGCGCGGCCTCTTCTAGCATGGCGGCACGCCTGGCGATCGCATCCGCGTCGTCAGGCCCTAGCAATGCGGCGAGTTCCTCCCGGCTCCGGTAGGTCACCACGCCGGTGACGGCGCTCGCCGCGGCGAGCACGCTTGACTCTGGATCAGGCACCTCGCCATGGCAATCCCGATCCAGATAGCAACACCATGGTTGCCCCGATCTCGTCGCCGGTGCCCATAACGCGTGCAGCACCGGCACCCCAGCCGCCGTGAACTCGGGCCACAGCAGCTCAATCAGCTCTCGGCCCGGTAACGTCCCCGGAAGATCAGGCTGGGGGTCGTCCGGGCCGCTGCCGATCACCACCAGCGTCACCCCGGTCGCTGCGTGCCGGAGTACCGGTTCGAGCAGTTGGCGCGCAACCGCCTCGTAATGCTCGGCGGGCGGCAGCGTGGTGCGCAGTGTCAGCCCGACCGACGTGCGCTCGGGGCCACGATGGGTCACCAGCACGAGGGAGTCGACGGGATGGAATCCAAGCAGGTGAGGCACGGCTGCCAGCAGCTCACCGGGTTGGCGCAAATGGATGGCTGGCCTTGTCGATGCGGTCATGGCAGCAGCATCGATCAGAAACCGGACACACTCCAGCAGGTTTTTCCGCGCTGTGGATAACACACCGGTGTGTGGACAACCGGCGAGCTATTCCCAAGTAACACGGCGTTTTAATCGGTGTCATCAGTTATCGTCCGCACGGCGTGCTCCGTCCTGCTGCCGGTTTGTTCGGAGAAATTCGCTCGCGTCAATGTGCCATTCGCTCGCTCAGTTTCTTGGCGCGGCAAACTCCGAGACGCCAGACTTGTTGCCATGGACGAAACGAAACGACGCACACATGGCAGGCACCGCGCTCCCGCACCGGAGCGGAGGCGCGCAGGGCGGCGCTGGAAACCGGCACTACTCGCCCTGGGAGCGGCGGGCGGTGCTCTCACCGGAGTTGGCGCCGCTCACGCGAATCCCCACTACCTGGCGCAGTACTCCTGCGATCGTGGCGACTTCTGCTTCTGGAGCGGAAGCAGCTACACCGGCGCATCCAGGTTCCTGGATCTGCGCTCGGTCAACCCTGCCGAGTGCGTACCGATGCAGCACGGCGTCCTCGCCCAGTCGTTCGCCAATCGGGGCGATCAGGATCTCACGGTCTGGGGGAGGGTCGGTTGCTCCAAGACCGCACTGTGGCGGATTTACCCAGGCGGTGGGACCTTTGTTCCGCACGCGCCGTTCCCGGTCGCGGCGATCACCGTCGGCTCGTGACGTGGGCCCTGCATAATACCACGGGGTGACATCCAGTCGAGCGTGCCACCAGACCGCATGGCGGATCGTCTCAACATCCGATAACGACATCGACTCAAGCAGCATGATCTGTAGCGGCCGTGACGAAGCCGCGCGGCGGCGCTCGCCGGTCGACCGGGTTTGGATGTCCCGCAGAATATGAGAAAGGGCTAGGCCAGTGTCCCTGTCACGAGTGCGACGGCAGAGCGTTACGGTATTGACAAGCATCGCCATTACGCTCGCCGGAGCGGCGAGTGCCCACGCCGCGGCGGTGCCGCCGGAAGGCGCAAGTTGCCAGGCCGGGCAGTTCTGCTACTGGCCGGAAGCGCAATTCCCCGGAGAGCCGCGGGTACTCGATGTCGATCAAACGCGGGAAAACGTGTGCATTCCGCTGCCCCACAACGCCGAAGCGCGGTCGTTCGTCAATCGAATGCACCGCGAGATAACACTGTACGAAGGTGCACACTGCTCGACCGAAGGCGATTTCCGTACCTACCCCGGCGACGGGACATACGTTCCTGATGCGCCATACGTGGTTCGCGCTGCCGAAGTGTGGAACAGCTGAAGATGGGAGTCAGCCCGCCGTCCGCTCGTAACTGACGAGCCTGGCCTGCAAGTCCGGATATGGCTCTGCGGCAGGGACCACCTGGCCGTCACGAACGGCGGCGGCCACTTCGACTGCGGCATGGATCGCGGCACGATAGGGCAGGGACCCGGTACTGACGCGGCGCACACCGAGCTCGGCCAGCTCACGCAGCGACAGCGCGGGGACCACGAGCACGTTCACGGGGACCGGTATGCGCGCGGTGAGCTCGCGAATCGCCGCGGGTTCCGACACACCGGGCACGAAGATACCGTCCGCGCCTGCCGCGACGTACCGAGCGGCACGGTGCAGGGTGGCCTCGACGGTGGCGTCCCGGCCCAGCCAATACGTGTCGACGCGGGCGTTGACGAACAGGTCGGGGCACCGCCGTTTGATCGCCGCCACCTTTGCCGCGTGCGCGTCGGGTGAGATCAGCTCCTCGGCGGAGCTGTCCTCGATGTTGATCCCGGCCACATCGAGCTCGGCGATGTAGTCGGCGACCCGATCCGGCTCGTCGGCGTAGCCGTCCTCGACATCCATGCTGATATAGCACGGCAACGCCGACAGCTCTCTGGCAAGTACGAGGTTCGCACCCCTCGTCGATCGTCCGCCATCGGGACGACCGATGCTGGACGCGACGCCGAAGCTGGTTGTCCCGATCGCCTCGAATCCAGCGTCAATGAAGGCCAGCGTTGAGGGCACGTCCCAAGCGTTGGGAAGGAGCAGAAGCTTCCCTCCACAGTGGAGATCGAGGAAAGTCATGTCGTTCAGCATCTCTGTTCGGCTGATTCGTTCACGAAGTTCGGTTGACTCGCGTTCGTATGTCTGACGAACCGGCGAAGTCGAGGTAGGTACGGGTCCAGGTGGTATCACCGCAGCATTTCGGCGACAGCCGATGTATAGCCAATGCGCAACACTGGGTAGCGCGGCCTGCGGGTGGGGTGCAGGCAAGCCGTCGACACCCCACCCCGAACTGGCCGGTCACACCGGGCATGCGACTCGGGGTCAGCTGCAGCCCGAGGTGGAGCCACACCCTTCGCAGACGTAGCAGGAGCCAGCTGGGCGCATCTTCGTGCCGCAGGTCATGCACAGCGGAGCATCCGCAGCCTTGCCCAGTCGCAACTCCAGCAACTCTGTCGAGCTGTGGGCCTGCGCCATGCCCGGCTTCTCATGTGGAGGCTGTTCCAGCGCCCGTCCGGACGTGGAATCCACGCTGGTGCGCAAGCCTTCCAGGTCAACACCCTCCGGCTCGTCGGAGCGGGATCCGTAATCCCGCGCCACCTGTGCGGAGCGCTCGTCGGCGGTGAATACGCCGAGTTGCTCGCGCTTCTCGTACGGCAGGTATTCCAGCGCCAGCCGACGGAACAGGTAATCCAGCACGCTGGTGGCGATCCGCACGTCGGGATCGTCCGTCATACCCGCGGGCTCGAAGCGCAAGTTTTGGAACTTTTGGACATAGAACTCCAGCGGGATGCCGTACTGCAGCCCGACCGAGATTGACATCGAGAAGGCGTCCATCACGCCGGCGAGTGTCGAACCCTGCTTGCCGAGCTTGACGAAGATCTCGCCGAGCCCGTCGTCCGGATAGGATCCCGCGTGCAGGTAGCCCTCGGCGCCGCCGACCGTGAACGACACGGTCTGGCTCGGGCGCTTCTTCGGCAGGCGTTTGCGGATCGGCCGGTACTCGACCACTGTCTCCGCCTTATCACTCGTGCCCCGAGCGCTCTTGCCCGCCGACAGCGGCTGCCCGACTTTGCAGTTGTCCCGGTAGATCGCCAATGCCTTCAGACCCAGCTTCCAACCCTGGAAGTAGATCTCCTCGACCTCTTCGACCGTCGCCGCCTCCGGCATGTTCACCGTCTTGGAGATCGCGCCGGAAAGGAACGGCTGCACCGCGGCCATCATCCGCACGTGGCCCATCGGCGCGATCGAACGGGTCCCCATCGCGCAGTCGAATACCGAGTAGTGCTCGGGCTTGATACCGGGGGCGTCAATCACGTGCCCATACTCCGCGATGTATTCCACGATGGCCTCGACCTGCTCGTCCTGGTATCCCAGCGAGGCCAGCGCACGCGGCACGGTCTGGTTGACGATCTGCATGGAGCCGCCACCGACGAGCTTCTTGAACTTCACCAGCGCGAGGTCCGGCTCGATGCCCGTGGTGTCGCAGTCCATCATCAACCCGATGGTTCCGGTCGGCGCGAGCAGGCTGGCCTGTGCATTCCGCCAGCCATTGCGAGCGCCGAGCTCAAGCCCCCACTGCCACTGCTGCGTGGCTAGCTTCTGCACCGCGACGTCGTTGCTGTGGTAAGCGCGGATGAGGTCATTGGCAGCGGCGTGCTTGCGCATGACCCGCTGGTGTGACTCCGCATTGCGGGCGTACCCCTCGTAGGCGCCGACGACACCCGCCAACTCCGCGGACCGGCGGTAGGAAGCGCCGGTCATCAGGGAGGTGATGGTCGCGGCAAGCGCCCGGCCCCCTTCGGAGTCGTAGGCGTGGCCGGTAGCCATGAGCAGGGCGCCCAGGTTGGCATACCCGATTCCCAGCTGCCGGAACTTGCGCGTCGTTTCCGTGATGGCCTCCGTCGGGAAGTCCGCGAAGCTGATCGAGATATCCATCGCGGTGATGACCAGCTCCACCGCCTTGATGAAGGTCTCCCCGTCGAATGTGCCGTCGTCAGCGAGGAACTTCATCAGGTTGAGCGAGGCGAGGTTGCAACTGGAGTTGTCCAGGTGCATGTACTCACTGCAGGGATTGGACGCGGTGATCCGGCCGGACTCCGGGCAGGTGTGCCAGTCGTTGATCGTGCTGTCGTACTGCACACCTGGGTCGGCACAATCCCACGCCGCGGTGGCCATCGTGCGGAACAGCGACCTGGCGTCGACGCGCTCCAACACCTCGCCGCTGGTACGCGAACGCAAGCCGAACTCGTTGCCGGTCTCAACGGCGTTCATGAACTCGTCGGACACCCGGATCGAATTGTTGGCGTTCTGATACTGCACCGAGGCGATGTCGGCGCCGCCGAGATCCATATCGAACCCGCCGTCGCGGAGTACGCGGATCTTCTCTTCCTCACGCGCCTTCGTCCGGACGAACTCCTCTACATCGGGATGATCCACGTCGAGCACGACCATCTTCGCCGCCCGCCGGGTGGCGCCGCCCGATTTGATGGTGCCCGCCGAGGCATCGGCACCACGCATGAACGATACCGGGCCGGATGCGGTGCCCCCTGAGGACAGCAGTTCCTTCGAGGACCGGATCCGGGACAGGTTGAGGCCGGCACCGGAGCCCCCCTTGAAAATCAGGCCCTCCTCCTTGTACCAGTTGAGGATCGACTCCATGGTGTCGTCGACGGCGAGGATGAAGCAGGCCGAGACCTGCTGTGGCGATGCGGTACCGACGTTGAACCAGACCGGCGAGTTGAAACTGAATACCTGATGCAGCAGCATCCAGGTCAATTCGTGCTCGAAGACCTCGGCATCCGCCCGTGCCGCGAAGTACCCGTGTTCCACGCCCGCGCCGACGTACTTCCTCACCACCCGATCGATGAGCTGCTTGAGGCTGTGCTCGCGCTGCGGGGTACCGGCGGCTCCGCGGAAGTACTTGCTGGTCACGATGTTGACCGCGTTGAGCGACCAGAACTCCGGGAATTCGACACCGCGCTGCTCGAAGTTCACTGAGCCGTCGCGCCAGTTCGTCATCACGACATCGCGGTGCTCCCATGTCACCTCGTCGTAAGGATGCACCCCCTCTGTCGTGTACACCCGCGGCACGCGCAGCCCAGATGGACGGCTCTTGTCCCCTGCCACACCCTGTGCGCCTGCCTGCTCCGCCGACCGCACCGTGCCGTCCGTCGCCGATGTTCCGACAGTCTCCGTCATGACCAGTCCCTCTCCCTCATTGCTCCCACGTACTGACACACCGCTACCCGGGGTGGCTGCCCCGTTCGACCCGCCCGGCCTGGTCGATGGCACCTCCAGGGCCCCTCCCCGTCCGGCGTGACCACGGGGTACCCGGCGAGGTCTGCTCATCTGGCACCGTCCTTCACATCACGTTTTGCCTGCTGGGTGGCCGCCTGCTGGGTCGCCGCCTGCTCGGTCTCAACTTGCCGAAGGACCGCGATCTCCTTCTCGAAGTCCGCGGCGGAGGTGAAGGACCGGTACACACTCGCGAACCGCAGGTATGCGACCTCGTCGAGCTCCCGCAGCGGACCAAGGATGGCGAGGCCGACCTCGTGGCTGGGCACCTCGGATGCGTAGCCCGCCGATCGGATCGTCTCTTCTACCTGATGGGCGAGTTGCTGCAGCGCATCCTCATCGACAGGCCTGCCCTGGCACGCTCGCCGGACACCCCTGACCACCTTCTCGCGACTGAACGGCTCGGTGACACCGGATCGCTTCACGACCGCGAGTACAGCTGTCTCAACGGTCGTGAACCGCCGGTTGCACTCCGAACAGGACCGCCGCCGCCGGATCGCCTGCCCCTCCTCGACTTCTCTGGAGTCCACGACACGCGAGTCGGAATGCCGGCAGAACGGACACCGCATCCGCACTCACTCCCAACCGAGGTCACACATCGCACGGCCGCTCAGGCCGCACGGCTGGTGATCATCTTGTGGATGAACTGTGGACGGGCGGTGGACAAGCCATCCGCGTCCAACCCCAACCTGTGGACTAACGACAACGATGTAACTACTAGATGTTGGGGTCGAAGGTATGCCTCGGACGTGTGCGATGCAAGCCGACACGGGCGAGAAACGCCCGGGCGGGTGATGCCGCAGCACGGACCGGCAATGATCACCCAGCTGATGACCTGGACCCATCGGGTACGCGCAGCGGCTGGCCAACCCCGATCCCAGAGGAGCCCAAGTGGTTCAACTCACGAATGCGGCTGACTACCGCGGCCGGGTCCACAGCGGGAACCCGGCTGCGAGCAATGTCCCACAGCGTCTCACCGGGCATCACTTGGACCACGCTGGTCATCGTGGGCACCGTGGCCACCGTGGAACCGCGGGCGACCGAACCGAAACCCGCCAGCACCATCACGGCGGCAGCGCTGGCCAGTGCCAGCACAACTAGGTAGTGCAAGGGACGAGGTGCCGGGCGGGCCGTGCATGCCGACGCGGCCACACGCCGGGACGGCAGTACCCGCGGGCTCTGCGTGTCACGCCGGGATCGCGACGTGGCGCCCCACGGTGTTCGGCCACCCACCGAGCACGGCTCGCCGACGGCGCCGACAGCGAGGCCGACAGCGAGAACGCGCCGAGCACCGGGTGCTCTCCGCCCCCGCACGGACCGTCCCGGCACGACTCGGCCGCGCACTCGCAGGCCCCGTACCGAGTGGCCGTGCGCTCCCTGACCGCCTGCCATCGCAGCGCGCCGGTCACGCATGTCGCCTGCATCTACCATGACCGCCATCGCCAACCTCCTCGCCACCGGCCGGAGCCGACCAACCTCGAACACTCGTTCGATCGAACGACTGTGCGACTTTGTACCACCTGGCACCGACAAAATCGAGAGGCGCCCGGCGTGTCCCTCGAACAGGTGTTTGATCTACCGACGGGCGCGAGCTAACGTTGCGAGTACGCAGACGGTCGCGGCGCGTAGTCCCGGCCCCGTAGGGAGGCGGCAAGTGGCAGGCAAAGACATCGGCACCGCCGGTAG
>JBOHEL010000193.1:0-8607 GCA_050700995.1 Sciscionella sp.
CGGCCCGGTAGTGACGAGCCACCTTCCGCGATGGGCTGCGGGCCCGAGGGTTGGCGGCGGCTGCCGACGATCGTCTGGCTGATCGAGACCATGCGTGGCGCGGGAATACCGGTCATGTTCACGAAGGGGGACGTGAACGACAAGGTCTTCTGCGGCGGCTCCACCAAACCGACTCAGGACGCCGCGTCCGCACGGCGGGTGCACGAGGCAAGTTTTCCCTCCGAGCTGGTTCCGTGCCCTGCCGAGTACGTACTCACCAAGCCGAAGGCGAGCGCGTTCTTCGGCACGCCGCTCGCCTCCTACCTCGTTCGCAATCACATCGACACGCTCGTTCTCGCGGGCGTCGCGACATCCGGTTGCGTCCGAGCGACCGCCGTGGACGCCTGCTCGCACAACCTGCACGTCTGCGTCGTCGAGGACGCCTGCTTCGACCGGTCCGAGTTCGCGCACGCCGCGAACCTATTCGACATCGACATGAAGTATGGCGACGTGGTGAGCGCGGACGAGGTGCAGGACTGGTTAAAGCCCGCCAACGGCGGCACGGCCTAGAGGAGGCATTCCGTGGCCATGACAACGCAGCTATCACGTGGCAAGAAACTGCTCGGCGCGACGGCCGCGATCTGTGCGGGCGCCCTCATCCTCGCCGCGTGCGGCGGAGGCGGCGGCAATACCACGAGCAAGTCGTCGGGAGGGCAGTCGAAGGCCGAGCCGACCTGGTCGTTCGGTGCGTTCACCCCAAAGGGAGACGCGGGATTCGACTACATGGCTCAGCAGCAGGGCTATTACAAGCAGCAAGGCGTCAAGGTCGACTTCAAGACGTTCTCGGGTAGCGTCCAGCTCACCCAGGCCATCATCTCGGGCGCGCTCGATTCCGGGGAGGTCTCCCCGGCTTCGGTGTACGACGCGGTGGCCAAGGGTGCGCCGTTGAAGATCATCGGTTCGACGCTGCCCGGCCTCGCACAGAACTGTTACGCACCGAAGAGCATCACCAGCTTCAGCCAGCTGAAGGGCAAGCCGGTCGGCGTGTCGGCGCCCGGCGCACTTCCGCAGGTGATCGCGGAGGCCTTCTTCGTGGCCAAGGGAGTCGACCCGAGCTCGATGAAGATCGTCAATGCTGGCGGCGACGCGCAGCGCATGAAAGCCTTGTACGCCGGAAGGATCGACCTCGCGTGCGGCTCGCCGGAATACGTGCCGAAACTGCCGGCCGGGTTCCACGTGCTCGGTGCGGCGCCGAAGCTGACACCCGACTTCCCTCGCGAGGTGTTCGTCGCGAACACCAACTCGCTCAAGAAGAAGCCGGACGCGGTTGTGAAGTTCATGGCGGCCCAGATGAAGGGCATCCGCTATGCGCTCGACCACAAGAACGCCGAGGTCAAGCTGGCTGCGAAGAAGACGAGCCGCCCCGCGAGCGACCCCTCGCTTTCGTACTACTACGACACGATCAAGAAAGCGGGAACCGCGTCACCGACGATGGAGATCCCCATGAAGAAGCTGGAGTGGCTGCAGAACTTCCGCCTTCAGCACGGCCTGCAGAAGCAGAAGGTCGACCTGAACAAGTTGACCGACGGCTCGTACCGAGCGAACGCACTGAAGCTGGTGAACGGCAGCTGAGCAGCGGGGAATGCACGCGCGTGGACGAATCACGCTGGCCAAGATAGAAGCACAATGGCGCCGGAACCTGCCGTAATCACCCGAGGACATCGGGGTATTTCTCCGTGACACGCGAAGCGACATCGTCGTCGACGGTCACCACGACGGGGAACGTGCCGCGCGCGTGCCGTTTGAACGGGCGGCAGGCGTTGACGACGGCGCGCGACATCGGCAGCTCGTTCAGCGCGTCATCCGGCCCGCGCTCGACCATCGGGTCCAGCGCCATTCCCCACGAGTGCCGAATGAACTCGATCGACTCCGCGGGATCGGTGCGGGTACACATCGCCCACATCACCTGCTCCAGGTCGCTCGGATCGATATCGCTGTCCACGACGATCGTGTACTTGCCGCCGAAAGCTCCCTCCCGAACCTGGGACGCCACCATCCCGGCCTGCTGCGGGTGACCGAGGTAGGCCTGCTCGACCGCAATCACGTTGAGCGCCCTGGTGTAACCAGCCTCGTGGCACCACACGCCCGCGATGCCCGGAACACCGGCGTCCTCCAACGCATCCCATATCATCGCCGACCGCATCGGTGCACGGAAGTACGAGTAGTCGTACGGCGGGACGCCCGCACATGTTCCGACGATGATCGGGTCATCCCGGTAGTACACAGCCTCGACGTCGAGCGTCGGAGTCTGCATCTTGCCGCCTGCGTAATAACCGAGAAACTCTCCGTACGGCCCCTCCGAGACGGTGCCTTCCGACAGAAAACCCTCGATGAGGATCTCACTCTCACGGGGAACCGGAAGCCCGGTCACCGGCCCTTCGACCAGGTCCATGCCCTCGCCACGCACCTGCCGGAGCACGTCGAACTCCGACACCCCCGCGGGCAACTCCATTCCTGCGAGCGCCGACAGGGACGGGTGATGCCCGAGCGACACGGCCACCGGCACGCGCTCGCCGCGCCGCCGGTAGGACTCCATGTGCAACCGGGCGTGGTGACTGGAGTTCACGAACAGACACAGCCGTCGCGGGCCGTAGACCATCATCCGGTATGTGCCGACGTTCACCCAGCCGGAGTCGGGATCGCGGGTGATGACGGCATCGAACGTCCCGAGGTAGCGGCCGCCGTCCTCCGCATGCCACTGTGGCGCCGGGAAGATCGAAAGATCCACGTCGTCGCCCGACATCCGGTTGGCGGCCATCGGGGCGTCCTCGAACGCGGAGTCCGGCGCCGTGGACGCCTCCGGACGGTCTCTCAGCCGCGAACGCAGGCTCCGCACCAGCAACTGCACGTCCGAGCCGCTGTCCGTGCCAAGCGTGTAGCTCACCCGTGCGGCGTCCAGCAGCGTGCCCGTCACGATCCGGAAACCCTGTTGGTACCCCTGGATCTCGTCGAAGAGCAGCACCCACTTCTTCCGCTTGACGTTCATATCGGTGATCGCACCAACCTCAAGTTTCCAGTCGACGCCAACTACATCGCGGACGCGACCGTGCTCGCGCATACAGTCGAGCCAGCCCCTGAGATCTTCCACTGCGCTCACCCTTTCTCAATGCTGCCGAACGACCTCGCCGACTCCTGCGCGCAGCGCGCGACGGTCGATCTTCATCAACGGCGTACGGGGCAGCGCATCGAGGTAGACGATCTCGTCGGGCACCTTGTAACCGCCGATCTCTCGGACCCTGGCACGCAGTTCCTCGGTCAGTTCGTGGCACGGGTCGCACCCGGAGCGCAACACGACGAATGCGTTCGGCTTGGTCAGCCCGCTCGAGCCGGCCGCTCCTACCACCGCCACCTCGTGCACACTCGGGCTCTCGGCGATCGCCGCCTCCACCTCCAGCGGTGACACCCACATTCCGCTGACCTTGAACAGATCGTCGCGTCTGCCGACGAACGCGAAGTAGCCGTCCGTGGTCAACGTCAACATGTCGCCGGTGCGGGTCCACGGCCCGACGAAGGTCTTCCGGCTCTCGTCGAACTTCCGCCAGTAGTACAGGCATGCCGTGCGGCTGCGCACCCACGCCTCACCCGCCGCGCCAGGCTCGACGACCTCCTCGCCGTCGGCGCCGACGAGCTTCACCTCGAACCCGAATACCGGCCGTCCGAGCGTGCCATGCTTGTGATCCCGTTGCCGGTTCGCGATCCACTCGTACGTGACCTCGGAGGAACCGATCGAATCCATCAACTCCAAGCCGAACAGTCGCCGGAACCGGACGGCCATCTCGGTCGGCACTTGCTCAGACGCCGTTACCACGAGGCCGACGCTTGAGAAGTCGGGGGTTCTTCCGGTTTCTTCGGAGTACCAGAGTATCTCATTGACGGTCGTCGGCACCGTGATGAGCTTCGTCGGCCGATGTCGCTCGACGATCCCCACAACGTTAGCGCCGGACGCCGGTTCCCCGCTCACCACCGACGTGGCACCCCAGTACAACGGGATAAGCACGCCAGGCCACAAGCCGTGCGTGAAGTACTTCTTCGACGTCGCGTGCACGACATCATCCAATGTGTACTCCCAGAAGGCCCCGTGCCGTTCCGGCACAAGCACGAAGTCGTGCGTGAGGTGCGTGACCCCTTTCGCGGGGCCCGTCGTGCTTCCCGAGTACAGCATGTACGCGACATCGTTCGCATGTCGTAGCACGGGAGCGACCTTCGGCCATGTCGCCCTGGTGAGCGTGTCGAAATCGACCAGCACACCCCCCGTCTGCTCGGGCAACGCGACGGTCGCACTCCCTCGCATCAGCCGCACCGGCGGCAGAACAGCACCGCTGCCCGCCGCCGCAGCGAGCTTTCCCGCGTGGGCACCGTCGAAATACAGCATCGACGCGTCGCTGTCGGCCAGGTAGTAACCGAGCTGCTCGGGTTTCACCGCATCCGAGACGGCGACAGGGACCGCGCCTGCCCGCACGGCCGCGAGCCACAGTGCCACGAACTCGACACTGTCGGTTCCCACCATCAGCAGCCGCGCACCCGACGCAAGGCCGAGCCCCCGAAGCCCGGAGGCGACGCGTTCCACGAGATCCAGCAGCTCTCGGTACGAGTAGCGACGATCGTCGACAATCAGCGCTACCTTGTCCCCCGTCCCGGCCTCCACGTGCCGATCCAGCAACAACGCGGTGGGGTTGAGGAAGTCGGGCACCTCAGGATCCCGCCAGGCGTACCATTCCGGCGCGTACGCATGGTGTTCGGTTACCAGGCGAGAGGTCGAATTATCGTCCATGGCGCGGCTCCTCCGGCGGTCTCGTCACTGTCCCGACTGGGCGAGCAACCGCACCCAGCCCTGTTGTTCGGAGTCAACCTTCGCGAGGGCATCGTCGCCGAACCACTCGGACAGGTCGACATCGTCCACGGCGTAGCGTGGCCGGTCGAAGCCAGTCGCTCCATATGGGACGGTCGCGTCGATCGCCAATCCGCCCTCGAACGCGGTAGCCGAACCGCTGCGGCCGGCCGAGGCCCGTTCGTTGGGTTGAAATGCCTGGCCCGCACCTCCCGGAACAGGCACGATCAGGTCGGCTGCCGGATCCACCCGCGTGGTGATAGCCCACAGCACGTCGTCGGTGCTGTAGATGTCGATGTCGGTGTCGACCGCGACCGCGATGCGCATACCGCGCGAGCTTGCGAGCGCGCTCACCAGAACGTTGCGCTGGTAGCCCTCGTCGACCCTGCTCTTCTTGTCGATCTGGAAGATCGCCCCGCCCCAGTCGGTAAACGCGAACGGTATGTGCACGTCTCTCACGATGCCGGGCATCAACCTGTTGCCCAGCTCGTAGAGTGCCCCCGCGCGAACCGTGGTCTGGATGACGTTCTCCTCGGCACCGTGCACGACCATCGGCTGGATCATCGGGCGGCTGTCCATGCTGCGGTGGGTAATCGCCGTCACTTCGAACGTGGGTGCCCTGTATGCCCGGCCCATGTAACCCGCCCACTCGGGATGGAACGGGTGCTTACCCTGCTCGCCGGTCTCCTCGGCCGTGGCCGTCTCGTAGCGACGGTCGGTCGGGTCCAGGTATCCCTCAACCACGTACTCGGCGTTCGCGATGGCGTACGCGTCCGGAACGGAGAGCGCTGCCACCAGCTCGACCGGGCTGCCCTGCAGGGCGCCCGCGACACCCAACTCGTCGCTGCCGTGCGGGAGCACCACATAGTCGAACCCCGCACCCGCCGCCAGCGTGACGGCAGGCGGGACACCGTAGTTCACGGTCAGGGGTATCCGCTCCTTACCATAGAATTGCGAACACGCCATCCACATATGGCTTCCCGGCGCGACCTGGAAGGTGCCACGGTTGCCCCACCGGAAGTTCTGCCGGTTGTATCCGATGTGGCTGCCCCCGTCGAAGAACCGGCCGGACAGTACCGTGACACCGCTGCCGAGCGTGGCCTCGGTTTCCTGCACGGTATGACGAATCGCTGCGATAAAGTCATTGGGGCACAACCGATCTGTGTGCACAACCTGCCGCACGGCAGCGTCGGCTGCGGCTACGACGCGCGGCGCGACGGGATGGCGCAGCGCCTCCGCGACGGCGCATGTGCGCTCCTGCGCGTCCGCGAACCCGAACAGCATGTCCACCGTCGCGGGTGCGGCGAAGAGGTTCATCACGAACCGCGCGTCGTCGTACCCCTTGACCCGCTCGAACAACACAGGGGGTCCGCCGTCCATCCGCTTCTGTACCGCCGCGAACTGCACGTCAGGGTCGATGGGCACGTCCGTGCGAAGCAGCCGGTCGTGTTCGGCCAGACCGTCCAGTGTGGAACGAAGGCTGCGAACGTCAATCATGGTGCGCCCTGGGAAGGGACGTGGCGGGCTGCGGCGCGGACAGGTCGACAACCGGCCCGGTCGTGACCGTGATCGTAGTCGTCGCCGCGTACCGTTCGCTCAGTCTCGCCCTAGGCACCGATCGTGTCGGCGTTCGCGGGAGGTCGTCGGTGAGGAACACCTGCTTGGGGACCTCGTAGCGCGCGAGCTTGCCAGCAGAGCGGCAGAACTCCAGCAGCTCGTCCGCGCTGACGCGCGCGCCCGCGCGCGGCACGACGGCGACGCAGACCTGCTGGCCCCAGCGCTCGTGCGGCAGTGCGAACGCCACAGCCTCCGCGACCGCCGGATGCGCCGCGACGGCGCGCTCCACCGTCTGCGGGCTCACGTTCTCGCCACCGGAGATGATGATCTCGTCGCGGCGCCGCATGTGCCATACGTGCCCGTGCTCGATCCGCACGATGTCACCGCTGACGAACCAGCCGTCGTCGGTGAAGGACTGTTTGGTGCGCTCCGGCATGTTCAGGTATCCGGCAAACACCGAGTCGCCGCGCACTTGAAGCTCGCCCTCGCCCTCAGTGCGGATCTCCCCCGTGGCCTGATCGACGAGCCGGAACTGCGTCTGGTTGTACAGCGGGCGCCCGCAGGAACCCAGAACGTGCTCCGGCCTTCCAGTCCGCACCTCGTACGCGCCAGGCGTGCCCACCTTGTCGATGAAGACGATGCCCGCCTCCGTCATGCCGAGCCGCTCGCAGAGCGTGAACCGGTAGCGCTCGATGACCTTCCGGTAGACGCGCTCCGGCATCGGCGCACCGCCCGCAACCACGTAACACAGGCTGGAGAGGTCGAACTGTTCCGGGTGCTCGTAGTCGGCGACGTCGACGATCATCGATCCCGCGATGTACGCGGCGTCAGGCCGGTAGCGTTGCACGTTCTTGAAGAACCCTTCTACGGACCACCGCAGCGAGATCACGCTCCCGCCCGCGGCGAGCACCGGAAGCGACGATGACTCGAAACCGGACGTGTGATACACCGGGCCCGCACACAACCACCGGCTGTCCGGAGTCAGCTTCCACGCGTGCACTAGGTTCGTGATGTGCGCGCTGATGTTGCGGTGGGTCTTCATTACGCCTTTCGGCGTGCCGGTCGTCCCGCTTGTGTAGGTGACGTTGAACAGGTCGGAGTCGTCCTTGGGCGCGGACTCGATCCAGTCCGGGTGACCGGTCACGATCTCCGAGAGTGCCGCCGTACGCTCCGCCTGCCCGTCGATCACCACGATGTGCCGGACATTTGTGCCACGCGCTGCTTCGCGCGCCAGCGCGAGATCCCTCACCGACACCGCCAGCACGTCTGACTCGGAGTCGCCCAGCACATAGCGCAGGGTTTCCTCACCGAACATGTAGTTGGCCGCAATACTGACGGCGCCGGCTTTCAACGTGCCGAACTGCACGATGTAGAACTCGTAACAGTTGCTGACGTAGGTGGCGACCCTGCGCGATCCGTTGTCGACCAACCAGTGCGCGAAGCTCGCCGCGGAACGGTTCAGCTCGTCGAACGTCCACGCGCGCCCATCGTGGATCACCGCGATCTCCCGCCCGCGGTAATGCACCTGGTTCTCGAACTCGTAGATCCAGTTGGACACAGTCGATCGACCTCCGCTACCTGCACGTCAATGTGACAGAACGCTTCTCCCGCAACGCGTTGATACCTTCCCTGTGGTCCTCGGTGATGTTCGACTTCGTCTCGAGGGAAAGCGACAGCTCCAGGTTCGACGCGACAAGCTCCGAAACAGGCCGCGAACGCGCCGCTGCGTCACGGCGACAGACTTCAAACGTCCGGTACTCGTCGTAACTCATCGTGTCCCTCCGCGGCGGGCCGGAACGATCGGCAGCCGATGGCGCCACTTGACCCAGTAGAAGCAGGAGCGGCACTGGTCACAGTAGAACAAGACTTCCGACGTGCTGCCCCCGAAAAGCGACATCAGCTCGATGTCCTTTCCGCCGCAGTCCGGGCAGGTTACGTCGGAGAAATCGGCACCCGTCATCGCGCCAGCTCCTCGTCCTTGAACCTGATAACCTCGAACAGCCCTGCGGGCAGCTCGCCGGTACGGCGGGCGTCAGGCCTGAAGCCTTCAAAGCTCGCCGCGGGCAGCCGATCGACGTCCACGCCGAGGTCCGCGGTCGCGGCGCGAACCTCGTCGACGAACCCGGAACGGATGGCGTCGAGCGGATCATCTCGCAGACCCGTGTCGAAGAGCTGGTCACGGG
>JBOHEL010000194.1:0-8599 GCA_050700995.1 Sciscionella sp.
TGCGCTCTGGTGGTCTTGTCGAGGCTTTCGTAGCGCTCTATCAGGGCTTCGTCGGCGCGAAGGAAGCTGTCGGCGTGTTCGCCGGGTGTCATCGCATTCCAGCGCGCCCACACGCTTTCGTTGAACGCCGAGCCGAGGTTTCCAGTGCTCGTAAGTGCCGCCTCCAGAGTGGCCAGCCCGATTTCGGCGCCGCTGCCAAGGTGGCTGAGAACCTGCGAGATGTTCCATTCGGCCGCTGCGGACGGCTGGGTGAGTTCATCGGGGGACAGACTGTTGAGGAGAGCGGTGAGTTCGTCGTGGCCGGTGCGCAAGGCCGTGATCGTCCGGTCAGCCAGATCGCTCATCCGTGTTCTCCAGACTCAATTGCGCGATTCGTCTCGATCGTAGCTCCTGACGAGCTTGCCGGACGCGGCCCGGAAGCGGCTACCGCAGTCGTCGCGTCGGCGATCGGCACCACACCAGGAGATCACCAACCCGGCCTCCGACACCGTCGAGGGGTGGCTGGTCCCTACCGGAATCGTCAGGATGAGGGTATCCCGGGCGCTGGGAGGGAGTGTGTCCCAGGTGGTTGTCGGGATCGTAGACGCGGATGGTCACGTCCGCGGTGGGTGAGACCGGCCGTCCATCCCGCGAGGTCGTCGGCGACGGTGACCTGGTAGTCGCGCCCGCCCTGCGACGGAGGAGACCGGGCCGCACCGGCTGAGCTCGGCCGCCCAGGCAGCCTGGAGCGCCCCGGCCGTTACCAGCGCGCGTAGCTGCGGCGCGTACAGGTCGCGGATCTCCGCGAAGCATCCCGCCTGCGCCATCGCGAGGACAGCCATGCCGGTCGACACCGGCGCGGTCTGTGTCATGAATTCCTCCGCTTGATGATGGCGACCCTCTGCTTGTTTCCGCTCATGACTTCCTCTCGGAAGCGATGCGGGACTGTGGGTGAGCGGCGTGGTCTCTACAGTCATCCAGACGTACAGCGGCAGCGAGATCGCCTGCATCTCGGCAACGTCCTGGGCTCGCCAGAGGCCCAACGTCCGCCACTGGCCCGGCTCGGTCGGCGGCGTCCAGAGCCGGAGGAGGTGTCCCTGCTCGGCCAGTTCATGGGCGCGTTCTGCCTCGCGCGTCTTGGTGTCGTCAACAGTCTGGCCGGGTGTGCTCCCCGGGACGGTGATGGTGAAGATGAAGGTGGTCAGAAACTCCACGGCTCTCTCCCTCGCTTCGGTTTGCGGGTGATTCGGGTTCGCACGACCGGCGCCGAGTCAGTCGGTGTCGGCCAGTGAGATGACTTCGGTGGCTAGAGGGAGCAACTCGCGTCCGGCCGCGTCTAGGTCATCGAAATGCTGGTCGTGCGACGGCAGGACAGCGTCGATCTCGATGAGTGCGGTGGACCCCGACCGGGGGTGATCAATGACGTCGTTCAGTGGGCCGTGTCGACGTGGGTTCACTCCGGGCCAGTGCTGGGTCGTTCGGGTGAAGCGAGAGCGGCGTGACCTCATCTGTGCGCCATACGCGCAGCGGCATCGAGGCGAGGACTTCCTCAATCTGGCCGCCGTCGGCGGCGGCGAAAAGCCCGAGCGTGCGCCATTCGCCTGGTTGCAGCGGAGGACGCCAAAGGCGAAGCAGGTGTCCCTGCGCCGCAAGTTCGCGCGAGCGTTCAGCCTCGCGGGTGCGAATGTCTTCGACGGTTTCTTCTGGAGTTCCATCCGGAACGTGGGTGGTCATGGTAACGAGATACTCCATGGTTCGCGTCTCCTGGGTCGACAGTACCGTTCCGCATATTCTGGCCGATGGGCTTTGTGCTCATGGAGCATGTCATCATGTATGTCGCCTCGGTGCTGGCTCACGCCGTGTGTTGGGCTAAGAAACGCAACGGGGTTCCGCTAGGAGTGTCGATCGACCAAGATCGCACTTCCCCGAGAGTTCCGACGCCTGCTCAGTCTGCCACCTTCGCGATGCTGTCTTGTACCGCCGCCACCGCTGATGTGCTTGGACCTCGACGGCATCCCGTTGGCCATCGAGCTCGCGGCCGCAGCCCGCCGCGGATCTTCTGAATGGCGACCAGTTGGCAGCGCGCTGAGGTCAACATCTGCCCGTCCACATGACATGGTTTGGGCCACCCGCCCGATCCCACTGCGGAGACCAGCACGACCTCGGCAACTTGCCCGAGATCGCCCAGGTCCAACGACGCCAGTACTACATCGACGCGTATCTGGGTGCCACACATGCACTACCGTCCGTCGCGTTCCGAGCTCCTATGCACGGCTGGGGGGCGCGGGGGCAGGTGTATCTGGTGTTTGCCCGGTGGCAGACTGGTGGGGGAGTGGTCTGGGACCTGCTGCCGCATTCTGCCAACGATAGACCAGCGCAAACGGAGCATATTGATGGTTTCTTGTTGGACACTATTGGTGTGCCTGGAAGGAGGCAGTGGTGATCGAGGGTTCGTGGGGCTATGAGCGACTTGAGGAGCTGATCCCGTCGTGCAGACCATCGTGCAAAGGCACGTTGTCATTCAAGCCGGCACCGGGGCCTGGGAAGTCCTGGACTGAGCCCGTGCTCTGCTAGAAATTATGAAGGCGACTATCCCGCCCCCGACATCCGGGGCATGGTGTGGTGCACCACGCCCACAACGCCAAACCCCGCGCCGACCGCTCCCTGCACGCCGCCCGCACCGCGGAACACCCACTCACGCTGAAGCCGAGACCACACGACCCGGCTGGCCGACGACCCCGACCGGCACCGTGCCCTGGTCGCCGACCTGGTCAACCACTGCGTCTCGGCCGCCTGGTCACCGACCTCATGAGGAACTCGGCGCGGAAGCCGGGCGTGGCCTGCTGGTCGGTGTAGGTCTTGACCCCGACTTAGTCAGGATGTGCGGCTTTGGGCGCGGGCTGGCGGGCGGTCCATGGTGGAGTTGGAGTTGGCGAGGTAGCTCCGCTCCATCTGACGCGGAAGGGCGCGGTAGTCCTGGGTGCCGGTGTGCAGGACGCAACGGTTGGAGAGTGGAGCGCCATTCAGGTCTGTGTGGTTCGGAACGACATGTCGGTGAATCCCAAGGCCCGGTGCAGGTACCGGTCGGTGCCCTGGTAAGGCTCACGGCCGTGGAACACGCGGTAGTTGTCGACGACGAGGAGATCCCCGGGCTGCAGGAGAAACCTCGGTGCCGCTGCCGCGGCCTGCATCCCGAGTTGGTGCCAGGTGGCCAGGTGGACGCGATCGTGATCCTCGACGGGTCCGTCGTCGAGGACTCGTTGGTGTTCATGGTTGTAGCGCACGGTGAGTCGACCGCCGGGCGTTCTGGAGGCCACGGGCCTGCGGCTGCGCAGATAGCCGGGGCTGGCGGGTGGGGTGTCTCCCATTCGCGCGCACTGCTCGATCGGGGTGTCCCACAGGAATCGGGTCAGGCCCCGCTGGGCGGGGTCTCTGCCGATCGCGTCGATGAGGTATTGGCCGTCAACCAGGATAGATTCGCCTCCAGCTGAGGCCTGTTGGGCGCAGAGCAGCGCCAGCAGGTCGGGGTAGACGTCGGCGAAGCCCATAGCGCCGTCGGTGTGCACGTCGAGACGCTTCTGCGCGGCGCTGAGCAGCGTGCTGGTGCTCTTGTCGTAGCCCTGTTGCGTCGGGTCGGTGTTCGTCGCGACCGCCCCCGGATGATCAAGAGAAACTCGCTGCGTGCGGGGCGGCAGTAGGCGGGTCCCGAAGATGCTCCAGCCGCCCTCGGTGAGTGCTTCCTGATCTGTGCGACCGGTGAGCAGGATGACCGCGCCGTCGATACCCCAGAACAGGAACGCCTCATCTGGATCGGTGGTGCGCGCCGGCACGAAGCCCGCATTGTCCAGATACTCTTGATCTGTCATCGGTAGTGATCTCCGTCCGGATCGGTCCTGGGGGTCGACGGGTGGGAATCGGCCTACTGTGTGGCGTTCACCATGTCCGTGATCTGCTGGGCGGAAAGATCGTATCTATAGAACTTGGCGTAGAAATCCTTGACCGCGGCGGCGACGTCGAGGGCGGGAAATAGGTCGGGGTGCAGCGTCTTCGCCATCCAGAGCGGTTGCAAGGCGGCCTCGGAGCTCGAGGCGCACCAGGCGAAGATTCCGGTCGGGCAGGCGTAGACTCGATGATTTCGGACGGCGTCGAGAGTGGCATACTTCGGATCCGAGATGAACTGTTGTTGGATCTTCTTGGAGATCGCGACGATCACCTGAGGGTTCCAGCTCAGCAGGTCCTCGGCAGTGATCGTGGGAAACGCGAACGAACCACCCTGCGAGGCTCCTATCCCGTGCGCGGCGGCGATGTTCTGCCCACCCGCTTCGTCAATCGACTCAGTGATGATGTTGCCCGATCCTACCGTCGTAGTGGGGTTCGGCCCCGGGGCATAATACACCGCCGGCCGACCCGAGCGGGGCAACGAAGCGGTTCTCGACTCAACCAGTCTGACGTTGTTCTCGTAGTCGGAGGCGAACTGTTTGGCACGGGCGGGTGCGTTGCCGCCAAGGACATCGGCGACCAAGTCGACCGTGGCCTCCATGCTCGGCCCATTGGTCGCCCCGTTTACTTCGACGACGGGTATGCCCAGTTGCGTGAGCGTGGGCAGCAGGCCCTTGGTGAGGTTTGTCATGATGAACACTTGCGGACGCAGCTTGAGCAATGTCTCACTATTGATGCTGCTGACGGGCGAACCAGGGATCTTCGCGATTGCCGGGTCAACGGCTTTGAAGAGTGGGGTAGCGGGAGTGGTCGTCGCGGATACCAGTTTGTCGATGCCACCCAGCAGGTAAATCGTGGGCGGGATGAGCGGGATGTTCGTGGCGACCCGGGTCACGTTGGTCGGGATCTGTACGTGCCGTCCTGTCATGTCCACGACCGTCCGGGTCGGCGCTGCCGACGACGTGGTACTCGTCGTGGTACCCGACGAGCCACACGCGGGAAGGACGGCCAGGCCGACGACGGCGGACATCGTCGCCAGGACCCGTGTGCTGCGCTTACCTAGCAGAATCATTACTCGCCTCTCCGGTCGCCACACGCACCCTCCAACAACATCGCCACAACTCACAAGAACTAATCCGCGAACACGGACGGGTGAACCACGTCGGACCGTGTTTACTCCTGGACATAGCCCGTCGTCAAGCAAGTGCGGTGTGTGACAGCTGCAGCGCGAGTCCGGGGTGAGCCGGCCAAGCACCGAGGCGGGTTTCTTGCCCGAGTAGCCCTGTTTGGCGCAGAACGCTGCCAGTCGCTTCTCGGTGAGCGAGGCGGCCGAGAGGGCGGTGGGGTATCGGGTGAGGAACGCTAGCGCGATGGCCGACTCGATATCGGCGAAGATCGTTTTGGTGCCGGGCCAGTGTGCGTCCAGCAGCGCGGCGAGCTGGTTGACCGCGGAGACACGGGCGTGCACGAGGTTGTCACGGGTGCGGACCACCTGTTGCCCTATGAGGCGTTGAAGTCGGGAATGGTGATCGCGCCATCCCGACCGAGGGGAAAGCCGGGGTTGTAGGCGATCTCCCAGATGTGGCCGTCGGGATCGGTGAAATAGCCTGCATAACCGCCGTAGAACGTCTCTTTCGCTGGCTGTGTTATCTCGGCTCCGGCGTTGGCTGCGTCGTCCAGCACGTGGCCAACCTCGATCCGCGACCGGACGTTGTGCGCCAGGGTCATCCCACCGAAGCCGTCGGCGTTCCTGTCCTCGATGCCCGCATCGGCGGCGAGTTTGTCGCGGCCCCACAGCACAAGCGCGATGCCTCCGGTCTGGAAGAACACCGTCTGTTCGATCTCCTGGCCGTGCCAGCCCAGCCGCTCGTAGAACATCCTGGCCCGCGTCACGTCAGCGACCCCCAGCGTGACCAGACTGATCCGTTGCTCCATAGCAGCAACGTAGCGCCGCTGACTGCGCCCAGGCACAACCATCCACCTCGTCGGTAGCGCCGGTCCCCTACTCGTCAAGGGCGGGGACCGCTCCATCATCCTCACCTGCCGCTGACCGCGTGTTGCTCCCCGGCGATGAGCGGATGCCCGGAGCCCGCCTATTGAGGCTCGTTCTGCCTGATCGAACGCGCTGTCCGCGCCGCGATCACCCCGGACACCACCATGACCGGCCTCTACCCCGGACAGAAAGCCAAACCCACCGGCCGACTGATCTTCCAAGCGTTGGCCGGGCTACGACTAGCCCCGCCAGTAACGGACAGCCCACGATCATCCCGCAACCCCGCCCAGTCCAGGCCCGGTTACTGGACCTCCTTGCCATCGACCCCACCCAACCACCATGATCAACAAGTTCCGGACTCCGGCGAAGGCCCCACCTTCACCCATGTGCGAAACGCCCGGCTAGCGCCGGTGACAGCAGCCAGCGTCGATGACCGAGGGCGCGCGTTGCCCGTGGGCCCGCATCCTGGCCCGCGATGAACGGGAGCGGCGTAGTTCCCGTCGACCGGGCTGTGTTTGGTGCACGGGCGGGGCGGTGTTGCGATCACCAGAACACGGTCGGTGATCGTGCCAGCACCAGGCCACCAGGCAGATGCAAACCCCAGGCACCGTGACCGAGATTTGAACCCAACACGCTATGGTGGGCATGTGACTGCCGCAGCAGCTTCCGGACCACGACGCGGCCGCAGCGCTCCGTCGTTCTCCGCCGCGACGCCGGCCGAGGTCCGCGCGGCGTTGATCCCAGAGGAAGCTGCGGAGTTCGATCAGCAGTGGCGCGAGATCATGGCGCGGGCCACCGAGACGCTGGACCTGGCCGAGGTGCTGGAGACACTGGAGTCCTGGCGGAGGGTGGCCCGGCTGACCGTCGCGGTCGGGCCCGAGACGCACCGGGCGATGTACCACCGGGCGGCCGTCCGGCTGTCCGGGCAGGACGTCCCGGCCGACGAGCCCCTGCCCCAGACCAAGACCCGGCTGGGCCTGTAACCGCGTTGTACAAGGTCACCACCGACGGGCAGTCACAGCAGCAGGTTGGCGCACTCCCGGCCGAGGCCCTGAACCCGTTCGCCGAGGCGCACACCGCGTTGGAGCTGGCCCCGTGGAACGGTGCTCCGTACCACCGGAACGCCCCGGACAGCCCGATGCGAGCGCTGACGTTCGGCCCGTACGGCGAGGGCGACATCGTGTACCTGATCCTCGAGGATCAGCGCCGGGTCGACATCCTGGTGGTGCTCTGGCTGGACTGACCGGTCAACTCCGGATAGGGCAGTGGGGCTTATTCACGCGGATAGTCGGAAGAATTGTAGTGCGATCACGGTAGATATGGTCTCGGTGAAGGTGTTGAGTGGTCTGCGGTGGTCGGTGTGGGTGACCCGCCAGGTCTTGAAGTTCGCGATGGTTCGCTCGATGACGTATCTGATCTTGTTGATCTGGGTGTTGAACTCTTTCTCCCAGTCGAGCAGGTCTCGGTGGGCGGGTTTGCGCTATGGTGTGATCATGCCGAGTCCGAGGTAGCTCTTGTCGCCGATCAGGTCACGCTGAATAAGCCTCCACGTGTTTCGGATCCTGGCCACTCCTCACGAGCCGCATCGCAGTCTGATATTGAGCCATAACCACAAGGTAGAGACCGCGCCGGACACACGCCCCGTGAACGGGCCGTCGCTGTGCCGTCTGGGGCCACACAACGCGACCAACACCGACAACCATGATCTTTCGGTCGCTGGATCCCGTCGGCGGCACGCCGGACGAACCGGGCCCGGCGATCACCGAGGGGCTGGCCGCGGCGGTGGCCGCTGCGATGCGCGCCGCGCCAGGCGTGCACGCGATCACCCACCGGCTCGCAGGTGCCGGCCCCGGCATAGGGCTGCCGACCCGGAAAAGCCCCAGGCCTCACGACGGCCCCACGTCAACGGGATACGGTCCCACCGCGGGCCGTCGCGTACAGGCGGTCGAGAACCGCCACCGTCACCGCCGCATAGGCGAGGTGGGGGACGATGTCGGAGACCCAGTCCGACGTCGACCAAGTCCGCGGGTCTGTCACGCCCAGAGCCGTCATCGGGCCGTTCGTGCCGATCATCGCCCCAACCGCGGCAACGGCGTATTCGAGGGCTTTGGACGGGTGCCAGCCGGCGTTGCGGACCAGGGACAGCAGGGCTCCCATCCCGAGACCGCTGGCGATTCCGGTCAGCGGGGCGAGTCCGGCTATCCGGTTGTCCAGGGCTGGGCCGTCGCCGGGGATCCTCACATGCAGTTTCGCCGCGAGCTTGCGCAGAGTGACCTCGGGTGTCGCGCTCGCTGGCCTGGCCCGCAACGCCATCTCCGCGTAGCTGACGACGTTGAGCGCGGTCGTACCCGCGGCGCCGGCCGCGGTTCCGTAGAGAAGTGGACGTATCACACAGCTCATAGACCCTTCCTCCTACCGTTCACACGGATCAAGCCGTGAACCATCCCCAGTCGCGGGGATGACCGGCACCGGGATGACGATCACCCAACTGCGGGTGCCGGACAAGACGAATGAAATCACCTGCTTTGCCAGCTCTGCTGGAGCCTACGACCTGACCGGGTGCTGTTGCGTTAGCGGAATGCGGGCGCGCCTGGCCTGTGGGGCTGCTTGATCAGATGGTGAGGGCGAGTTCGGCGAAGGCCGCCGGAAGCCGATGCTGTGGATCGGTATCTACTCCGAGTTCGTAGT
>JBOHEL010000195.1:0-8585 GCA_050700995.1 Sciscionella sp.
GCCCGAGATAGCGGCAGAACATGCTGGTACCCGTGACGACCCCACGCTCGGACCAATCCACCCCCGACTGGATGCCGACGACCACCGAGGTCGACAGCAGGCCGAACCCGGCACCGAGTACCAGCGTCGACGCGACGAGTTGCCATAGCCGGTCGCCGTTGGGCACCAGGGTGTACCCAGCCGTCGCGACCACGCACAACAGTGCGCCGATCAGCGCGGTATCCCGGAATCCGATCCGCAGGTACAGCCGGGGCGACAACGCCGAGCAGAGCGGCCAGCCGATGCTCATCGTCGCCAGCACCAGCCCGGCCTCTATCGCCCCCAGCCCGAACAACGACTGCCCGAACGTCGGCACGAACGTGCTCGGACCGATTACCAGCAGACCTAGCCCGAGCATCGCGAGGTTGGACCCGGCAAGCACCTTGCGCCGCCACACCCAAGCCGGCATGATCGGCTCCGACGCGCGGCGCTCCACCGCGACCGCGGCCATCGCGAAAATCGCGGCCGCCGCGAAGACGATTACACCCGGCGCCGAGAGCCACGGCCAGCCCGTGCCGCCCTGCAACAGCCCAAGAAACAGCGCGGCGGCGGCCAGCAGCACCAGCGTCGCGCCCGCATAGTCGATCCGGTGCCGCTTGCGGGGCACCTGCTCGTGCAGGTAGCGCGCGATGAGCGTCAGCGCGAGGGCGCCGATCGGAAGGTTCACCAGGAAGATCCAGCGCCACGACGCGTACTCCGCGAACGCGCCACCCAGGGTCGGGCCGACAACCGCGGCGATTCCCCACACGCTGGAGAGCCAGCCCTGCACCCGCCCGCGCTCCGTGAGGTCGTAAAGGTCACCCGCCAGCGTGCTCACTGTCGCCTGGATGGACCCCGCACCGAGGCCCTGCAAGGCGCGGAACAGGATTAGTGCGAGCATCCCAGGAGAAGCCGCGGACGCTGCCGACCCGATCAGGAAGATCACCGCGCCGACCATCAGCACCGGCTTGCGACCGTAAAGGTCTGCCAGCTTGCCGTAGACCGGGATCGTCACTGTCTGGGCGAGCAGGTACGTCGAGAACACCCAAGGGAAGGACGAGAACCCGCCGAGATCGGCCACTACCTGCGGGATCGCTGTGGAGACGATGGTGGTATCCATCGCGGCCAATGCCATGGTGAGCATCAGCGCCGCGAGCACCGCACCGCGGCGCGAGCTACGACGGGTGTCTGTCACGAATACAGTCTGCGACCTCGACCACGGTCGAGGTCAAGCTGGCCCTGCCACGCGATAGGGTGCCTGCAATGAGCCGACAGATCACGGCATGGCCACCGGTGGAGACCGAGCTGCCGAAGCGCCATCCCGAAGCGCCGCCTGCCGGCACCGAACTCGGCCCGCACTACGTGAAGTGCTTCGGGTGCGGTGACCAGGTCAACAACGGGCTACGCCTGCATACCACGCTCGGTGATGGGCTGGTGGCGCACACCAAGTTCACCGTCACCGAGGGGCATCAGGGTGCGCCCGGCTTGGCGCACGGCGGTGCACTCAGCGCGGCCTTCGACGAGGCGCTCGGCACGCTCAACGTCCTCACCAGGCAACCCGCCGTCACGGGCAAGCTGGAAACGGAGTTCCTGCGGCCTGTCCCGGTCGGCAGCACGCTGTATATCACCGCGCGGATCGACGGTGTCGCGGGTAGGAAGATCTACAACAGCGCGCAGGGCAGGCTGGACGGCAATGACGGCCCGATCGCGGTGCGCGCCAGGGCGCTGTTCGTGGTTGTGGGGCTTGACCACTTCACCAAGTACGGCGCGTTCGAGGACCTCGCGAGCATGGGCTCCAGGGGCGTCACACAGGACTACGAGGTCAACCCGTAGCGCTCCCCGCGGGACGCTCCGCACATTCACTCGCCCGACAACGTGACATCTCACCATGCGAGCGGTTCGGGGAAATAGTAGGCTTCCCCCCTCAGGTGAGGGTGCGGGGGCGGATGTCGTTCGCCTTGTCCACTAGGGCATAGCGGTCCTCCTGGGTTGTCATGAAACGGGCGAGCGAGCGGTAGTTGCGCTCCAGCCCGAACCGGAGCTCACGGTCGTTGAGCCCGCATCCCAGCACCCGTCCGCCGTTGGACCGCTGCTGCCCCGCCGCTCCGGAATTGACCCAGTCGTGCGCGGCGCCCAGGATCTCAAGCGCACTCCTGATCCTGCGCTCGGCGTCGAGGGAAAGCCGTTCCAGACGGGTGGACGCCAGCAGCAGGTCCCGCTCGACGAGCTGGTTCGCCGGCACCGCCCTCGTCCTGGTCGTGATCGCCGCCAGTTGTGCTGCCAGGTACTGGCTGGAACGATCGGGCACCGACTCCAGCACGTCCAGCGCACCGGCCCGGTCGCCCTGCGCGAGATACACCCGCGCCAAGCCGAATGCCGCGCTCACGTAGCCGTGATCGGTGTGCCATACCAGCTCGTACAACCGGGCGGCCGGGAAGAAATCGCCGCAGTACTCCGCGCTGATTGCCAGCGCGAGTTTCGGCGCCAACTCCCCGGGCACCATGTCGTACACCGCGTCGAACGCGACGCGAGCGTCACGCGGCCTTCTGGCGGCCAGCGAGAGCAACCCGCGATACCAGTCCACTCGCCAGTTCGGCGGCAATGCGCCACCCTCGGCATCGGTCCGGATCGCCGCAGCCTCATTCAGATCCTGGTTGGCAGCGTGCAGATCTCCCATCTCGATCCGCAGCCTTGCCCGCGCCAGCTTCGCTTCCACCGAGTTGGGCGGTGCGGCGGCCAGTATCGTCAGCAGTTCCCTCGGATCGGCGGTGGTTGTGGTGCCGAGCACGCCCGCTGCCGCGTCGGAGGTATCCACCTGCGGTTTGGGCAGGCCCGTTGTCACCTCCGCCCACTCCGGCGGCCGCGGTGTCGCCCGGTGCTCGGTGACCGTCATCACCTCGGAGCCGAAGGTGCGCAGCTCGGCGCCGAACGCGGCGGAACGGCCAGGCCTCGGCTCCTTGGTTGACAGCGCGATCACCTCGCGCAACACGCCGAGGAGCTGGTCTGCCATTTCCTCGCACGAGTTGAAGCGCCGCTCCGGTTTCGGATCCGTCGCCCTGCGCAGTAACCGGTAGTACGACTCGAACAGCGCGAAGAGCGGTACCGCGTCTCGTCCCGGGAGGCTGTACTGGAATTTTGAGGTGTACCCGCCGAAATCGAACGACATCACGGCGAGCATCCGCCCGACGGTATAGATGTCTGACGCGATGGAAGGGCCGTCGGTGGCCAGTTCGGGCGCGGAATACCCGGAAGTGAAGAAAATCGGGCTGTCCCAGTCATCGATCCGCCTGACAGCGCCGAGATCGATCAACTTGAGGCCCTCGTGCGTCTGGATCACATTGTCCGGCTTGAGATCGCAGTACAGCAGGCCGGTGTTGTGCAGGTATCCCAGCGCGGGCAACATCTCAAGGCCGTAGGCCAGCACCTGCGCAAGGGGGAGCGGCGCGTGCTTGCCGGTCGCGTCCTTATTGGACAGCCCGGCCTCACGCAGCGACTGGCCGCCGATGTACTCCATGACGATGTACCCGACCTGGTTTCCCGTCTGCGGGTCAGGGTGCTGCACGAAGTTGTAGATCTTGACGATGTTGGGGTGCTCGACCTCTGCGAGGAACTGCTGCTCGGCGACGGCTGCAGCCATCGCCGAGGGGTCCCCGGTGTCGATCAGGCCCTTGAGCACCACCCAGCGATCGGAAACGTTGCGGTCGGTCGCCAGGTAGATCCAGCCGAGACCACCGTGCGCCAGACAACCGAGTACCTCGTACTGGCCTGCCACGAGATCACCGGCGAACAGCTTCGGGGAGAACGAGAACGCGGTGTCACAGTTCTGACAAATGCCTTCCGTGCTGCCAGGCCTGCCACCGGCACCTCGGCCGACCGGCTTGCCACAGTTACCGCAATAGCGCTTGTTCTCCGCGACCTCCGCTTCCTGCATGATCGCCTCGGCGGGGTCACGCAGGGCAGGCCGCGTCACCTCGACCAGACCGTTGCCGATCCGCATCCGCCGCGAGCTGCGCTGGCTGGTCCGGCCGGACATCCGCCTGCTCCGGCCGCTGCCCCGAGTACCGGTGCCGCGAGCCTCCGATGCCCTGCCGGCTCCCGACGAGCCTTCGCCGCCCACCGCGGCAAGCTCGTGGCCCGAGGAGCCAAGTGCGGCGCGGGCGGCTGCCGCGTCAGGGGCGCCGCGCAGCACGCTGGTGGCATCGGGATTGACCGCTTGGGTCGGCTGCGCCGGCGGTGCCTGCCCGCCCATCGCGTGCCGACCGCCCACGGCCTGCGGCGGCGCGATGCCCCGAGGGGGCGGTCCAACCGGGTGCTGACCGTGACGCATCATCGAGGTTGGCGCCGAGACGATCGAGGTCGGTGTCGGCTCTGCGAGCGCGGGTTGATCGGCGGCAGACGTGGCCTCGCGGCCGGGGCGCTCACCGGTATTGGGGCCCTCACTCATCACGCGTTCCCCTAACCCTTGTAATGCGGCGCGGGTGCCGAGGGCACCGGCCCGAGCCTGCTGCCGATCCACTTCTGGTAGCTGCTGCGCCACCGCCCGTCTTTCCGCACCGCGTCGAGTGCCCCGTTGACATACTTCACCAGATCGGGGGCATCCTTGCGCATAGCGATGCCGTAGTTCTCGGTAGCCAGCGAAGGGCCGACGATCTTGGTGTTGGGATCCTGCGCCTCCATGCCTGCCAGGATCGTGTCATCGGTGGAAACGCCCGCAACCTGGTGCTGTTGCAGCATCACCAGGCAGTCCGACCAGTTCGCGACCGAAACCGGAATGGGATGCGATGGTGTCGATGCGATGGTTTGCAGCGACGTGGAGCCCGCCGTGGCGCACACTCTCTTGCCGCCGAGATCGGCAAGTCCGTTGGCGAGCGAGTCACTTGCCACCAGCAGCCGCTGGTGCGAGACGAAGTAGGTGGTGGAGAAACTCACCTTGGCCAGCCGTGCGCAGGTGATCGACATGGTGCGCACGACCATGTCGACATCGTTGCGCGCGAGCGCGGTCACCCGTTGCGCAGAGTCGATCTCCTTGAACTCGACCTTGTTCGGGTCGCCGAGGATGGCCTGCGCCATATCGTGGGCGATGTCGATGTCGAAACCCTGCAGCTGCCCGCTTTTCGGGTCACGGAAACCGAAAAGGTAGGTGTTGTTGTCGACCCCGACGCGCAGCTTGCCGTACTTGCGGACCTCTTGCAGCGTCGCGCCACTGGCGTCGTTGCTGGCGGGAAGGCTGGCTGTCGGATCACCGCAGGAAGTCTCCTTCGAGGAATTCACGCTGGCGAGCGCGTCAGCGCCGACCTTCACATCGTCGGGCCGTGGCGCATTCACCCGCAGGCCGGACGCCAGGTCCACCGGGCCGTTCACCGAGGAACAACCCGCGAGTAATGCCAGCAGGCAGCCAAGCCGCGCGATGCGTGCCGTGCGTCGGAATCTACTCATCGGTACTCCTGCAACCGCCTCGACACTCCGACAATCGACCCGATCACCGCGATCACCGTCAGCAGCAGAATCCCCACCTGCAAGAAGGTCAGCGCGTTGCTCGCCGCGCTCGTCTGCTTGGCAAACGTGGTCCTTGCCTTGCCGATCGCAGCAAGCAACTCATTGTCGAGCTTGTTGAACTGGCTGCCCGCGCTGTTCGAGTTGTTCGCCACCGCGAGATGTACTGCCTGCTCGATCTGTCCCTTGTCGTTGAACTGCCGGATCTGGTTGTGCGTATCTACCAGCCATGCCTTGGCGTCTCTCGTGATGGTGCCCACCGCGCCGGCCAGGTCGGTGCCCTCTGCCATGCTCCTGGCCTTCGCCATGCCACCGCCGTCGCCGTTATCGCCGAGGATGCTCGTGCGGAACTGTTGGAAGGCCTTCTCGTACTGTGCGCCGGGGTTGCGGTTGACCAGGGTCAGTGTCTCCACCGCGCGGGCGGTGATCGCCGAGAGCTCCATCTTCTGCAGCTCCGCGGCGGGTTGCGCCCCCTGGCTACGGGCAGTGCTGACGTGCACCGCCCCGACGATCAGCGCCGAGGCACTCCACAGTAACGACACCAGCACGGCGATAGTGGCCACCGCGAGTCCGGTATTGAACAACCGGTTGGTGCGCTTGCGAAGATACATCTGGGTGTAGATCAACGCGGCCAGCAGCAACACCGCGAACACGGTGCTCCACCACGGGAACCCACTGGCACTGTCCTGCTCGTCGGCCACCGCATTGCTCTCGGCGGTGAACAGCACGCTCGCGGGCTGTAGCAGGTGCTGGGTCATCAAGCCGTACGCCTCGTGCAGGTACGAGGAACCGATAGGGAACCCCTGCCGCTGGTTCGCGTACGCCCGCTCGATCAAGCCGGTATAGACCGGCAGGTTGACCGTGATCTCGCGAAGCTGCTTGCTGTTGGAGCCCAGATCCGCGGTGGCCGCCACGGCCAGCGCCTTGCTCGCCTGCTGAATGTCGGCGTGGTAGCGGGCCTGTAGCTTAGCGGGATCCTGACCACCGTTGAGGAACGAGGTGATCGTGGTGGCATCGGCATCGGCAAGCGCACGGAACACCTGGTGCGTCGCGGACGCTACCGGCTCCTTGCTACTGATCAGCGCGTTCAGCGTGGTCCGCTTCTGTTGTACCATCAGCGCACTCACGATGCCGGCTACCAACAGCAGTACGATTGTCACGGACAGTAGCCCGACTAGACGTCCCGGCGACGTCCTGACAGCACGCTTGCCCTTGTTGGCCAGCTCGCGAGGCAAGCTCCCGATCACCGTCAGAGCCGACGTCTGCACAGGCTCCGCCACGCGCGGACCGCCGCCGGTGGACACCACCATGCCGCTCACCACCCCCGGTCCGCTCCGATACCCGACGAGCACACGACTCGCTCCGCGGTAAACGTAGTGCACGCGAGCGGTGTCCTGGTGGCAGGACCCGCGCTGCCCCCACACGGCCGGCAACCATCGTTGACGGGTGATCTGGCCCACTCATAGGCTCGCAGCAGGTATACATCACCACCGCTGGAGGTTCACATGCCGACGACCCCGCCAACCGATGCCGACATCGTCGAGCTCGCCGCGCGCTATCGACTGCACCTCACCAGCGCGGACGTGACCTCATTCCGCGACATCATCAGTGGTGCGCTCGCCTCATACGACACGGTCGAGCGGCTGTACAACGAGAGCGCGCCGAGGGCACCCACGAATCGCCAATACCACTGGCCAGAGCCCGAGCGGAACCCGCTGGGCGCCTGGTATCTGCGCACCGAGATCGCGACAGGGGCACAGGGCCCGCTCTCCGGCAGGAACGTCGCCGTGAAAGACAACATCGCGCTGGCGGGAGTGCCGATGACCAACGGGTCCCGCTCGGTCGAGGGGTTCGTTCCCACCAGGGACGCCACCGTGGTGAGCAGGGTGCTCGACGCGGGCGGTGCGATCATCGGCAAGGCGGTGTGCGAGGACCTGTGCTTCGCGGGCGCCAGCTTCACGGCGGTCAGTGGGCAGGTGCGCAACCCCTGGGATCAAAGCCGCCACGCAGGCGGTTCTTCCTCCGGCTGCGCCGCGCTGCTCGCAGCCGGGGAGATCGACCTCGCGATCGGCGGCGACCAGGGTGGGTCGGTGCGGATGCCCGCGGCGTTCTGCGGTGTGGTCGGGCACAAGCCGACGCACGGCCTCGTGCCCTACACCGGAGCGTTCCCCATCGAGAGCACGCTGGATCACCTCGGGCCCATGTCCCGAACGGTACGGGACGCCGCGCTGCTGCTCAGTGTGCTGGCAGGCGACGACGGCTTCGATCCTCGGCAGTACCGCACCCCGCGGCCACAGGATTACCTGGCAGCCACCGAATCCGGGCTCGACGGGTTGCGGATCGGTGTCGTTACCGAGGGCTTCGGGCTGCCGGACGTGTCCGAGCCGGAGGTTGACGCCTCGGTGCGCGCCGCTGTCGGGCAGCTGATGGACGCGGGTGCGCGCGCGAACGAGGTGAGCATCCCATGGCACCGGCACGGGCTCGACATCTGGAACGTCATCGGCACCGACGGCACCACCGGCCAGATGATCGACGGCAACGGCTACGGAATGAACTGGCAAGGACGCTACGACCCCGAGCTGATCGCGCACTACGGCGAGGGACGACTGGAGCACGCTGACGAACTGTCCGAGACCGTGAAGTTCGTCGCGCTCAACGGCCGCTACTGCATCGACCGCTACCACGGCAGGTACTACGCGATGGCAAGGGAACTGGCGTGGCAGCTGCGCGCCGTCTACGACGCCGCGCTGGAGGAATTCGACGTGCTGGTGATGCCGACGGTGCCCTATGTCGCCAAGCCGCTGCCGACTTCCGATCTCTCAAGGGAGGACTACCTGTTCCTGGCGCTGAGCATGCTCGGCAACACGACCGCCTTCGACGTGACGGGGCATCCGGCCATCTCGGTGCCCGCGCGGGCGGTCGGCGGGTTGCCCGTCGGCATGATGATCATTGGCAGGCGCTTCGACGACGCCATGTGCCTGCGGGTGGCCGCGGGTTACGAGAGAGCGGTCGGCGGCTTCCCCACCGCGACGTGAGCGACCCCCGGAGCGGCTCCTGCTGACGCAGGCCCTGGC